>JBJHCD010000960.1:0-2525 GCA_050485845.1 Pirellulaceae bacterium
CGAGGCAGTTCGCGGGTGCCGTGGGGTGGAGCGAAAGGGGCGAAGGGGGGCGCCACATGGAGCCCTCGAGCGAATGACTCGTAACACGACGTGCTGATCTATACGGGAGCTGGTTTTGGTATCCAGTAGGATCGAAGGCAAAGTAGTGGCCATCACGGCGGATGGAAACCTCGTGACAACCATTTCGTCCCAACAGTTGAGAAATGCCCCTCGGGATGAGCGGGTCCGGGTCTGTTGTGACGAGCATGAGACGAATGGGATTTTTTCTTCCGACCATTCGGAACCGGATTCCACGTTTCTCGCGATGTTGAATGGCGAGGGAATGTTGGAGCTGGCGATCGTCGGACTGAGTGCCAGCGAAATGCTGGGAATTCGAGTGGGGGAGAGCGTGATCGTCGAGTGGTGACGACCTGTCATCCGTTACTCGTCCTTATCGACTCGCTCTTGTTGTCTCGTCACTGCTGTCTCGTCACTGCCGTTTCTTCACCGTCGTTTCGTCACCGTCTCTTTGTCGACTTTTCATTCTCTCCTCGTCCACATGGGTGGTATGTCGCTTTCGCCCGACCAGCTGAAGGAAGTCGATCGCCAACACGTCTGGCACGCGTTCACTCAGATGGCTCAATATGAGCCGCTGGTCATTTCGCGGGCTCATGGTTGTTGGTTGGTCGACATTGATGGGCGAGAGTATCTCGATGGGGTCAGCAGCCTCTGGTGCAATGTCCACGGCCACGCTCATCCTCGTCTCAATCAAGCAATCGCCGACCAAATGGAGCGGGTTTCCCATGTCACCTCGCTGGGGATGGGGAACGTTCCCGCCACGGAACTGGCTTTGCGGCTCACCGAGCTGGCTCCACCTGGGCTGAATCACGTTTTTTTCTCGTCGGATGGTTCATCCGCCGTGGAAGTCGCCCTCAAGATGGCCTTTCAGTACTGGCAGCAGAGGAATCCCGCTTGCCCCCGGAAGACGCGGTTCATCGCCCTTCACGAGGCCTATCATGGCGACACGCTGGGAAGCGTCAGTGTGGGAGGAGTGGACCGATTCCACTCGTTGTTTCGTCCACTACTCTTTGACGCCATTCGGGCGCCACTCCCGGATACCTATCGTTTGCCTCCGGGAGTGACAGTCGAATCCTCGGCGGAGTATTATCTGGCTCGAGTGGAAGAGATTCTCGAGCGGCACCATGAGGAGACGGCGGGCTTGGTGGTCGAGCCGTTAATTCAGGGGGCGGCCGGCATGGTGATGCATCCTCCGGGACTGCTCCGCGGCCTCCGGGATTTGACTCACAAACACGATGTCCTGCTGATCGCCGATGAGGTGGCGGTTGGGTTTGGACGCACGGGGACGTTGTTCGCGTGCGAGCGGGAAGGGGTTACTCCCGATCTCCTCTGCCTCGGCAAGGGGCTCACCGCCGGCTATCTCCCGATGTCGGCCACGCTGGCGACTTCGACCCTCTGGGAGGCCTTCTTGGGGGCTTATCACGAGTGGCGACAGTTTTCCCACGGGCATACCTATGGCGGCAATCCGCTGGCGGCGGCGGTCGCCCTCGCCTCGCTCGAAATCTTCGCGGACGATCAGGTTCTGGAGAACATGGTTCCCAAGGTCGCTCGGCTTCAAGAGCACTTGTCTCGCTGGGAGTCCTTGGCGATTGTCGGAGACCGGCGGCAATGCGGCTTGGTGGCTGGGATTGAACTGGTGGCGGACCGCGAGACGAAGACACCACTCCCCTTTCAGCAGCAGTGGGGTGAACGAGTTTGCCGGCATGCCTTCGAACGGGGCGTTTGGGTCCGGCCCTTGGGGAACGTGGTGGTGATTATGCCCCCCCTCTCCATCTCGTTGGAGGAATTGGACCTGCTCTGCGGGGCGGTCGAATGGGGCCTGGAGCGAGAAAATGAGGCCTGGCTCGGGTCACTGCGAAGCGGAACGACTTCCCTGGGGTGATCCGCCGATCAGGCGACCTTTGGGCATGGGCCTGGCCGCGGTCAGATATCCCAATTTATAGAGCTCACTCTTGAGTTGCCGGAATTGCTCGAATCCCTCGGGATAGACCCACACGGTAATCGTGGTTTGCTTCGGGGGATTGGCCGCGAGAACTCCGCGAAACTGGGAATTGTTCTTCCAGACGGCGTCGATCGGTTCTCCCATGTCCTCCGAGATGGGGACGAGTTGGAAGTGATCCAGCTCGATCCGCCGCTGGGTTACGGGGCCCATCTTCGATGGCATGGAGTGTTCGACTCGCCGCAACGCGTAGCGAATACGAAAACCGGCGACGGGGCCCGCCTCCTCGTGAACCAGCGAGGCATCTTTTAGTTTCCAGAGCTTCTGACTGGCTTCGTCCTTCAGCTTTTGGACCAGTTCTTCCCAGGGGAGATAGGTCAGCTTTCCATCCATCAGCCGGAAGTGCAGTTCATTGCCGAATACGGTTCTCGCCATGGGAGTCGGCAGATGGTCGATCACCGAGGTGGCGTCGGTGGCGCTCTCGGCCGCACTGCGAGCTTGTTCGGTCTGAGCGAGATCACGTCGAAGC
>JBJHCD010000961.1:0-2514 GCA_050485845.1 Pirellulaceae bacterium
ATCGGAGGTTTCCATGGCAGTCAATTCGCAATCTGCATTGTGGTTGGTTCAAGTTGGTATCGCCGCTCGACCAGAGATTCAACGCATGTCACGCAAGAACTTCCTTGACGATTCTCGCGCCGAAATCGGCGAGCGGAATCGGGCGGGAACCAACCATGTATTCATGATAGGGGTCAATGCCCAACGCCGAGAAGATTGTGGCAAAGAGGTCGCCGGCATTGATCTCGCCATCCACCACGGTCTTCCCGTCCTCGTCGGTCTCGCCGTACAACGCTCCAGGCTGGATACCACAGCCCGAAAGTGTCGCGCTCCAGGCGCTAGCAAAGTGATCTCTCCCAAGACTTCCATTGATGCTGGGTGTCCGGCCGAATTCAGAAAGCGTGATGACCAGGGTTTTCTCCAGCAGCCCCCGTTCCTGCAGGTCGTCCAACAAGGCCGAAAGGGAATGGTCGAGATCGGCACAAAGCTCCTGGTGCGTCTCGAAATTCTGGCCGTGACTATCCCACCAGGCTCGAGCCACCTTTACGAACGGAGCCCCGGCTTCGACCAAGCGGCGAGCGATCAGGCACTGTTCGCCAAAGAGCGTGGGACCATAACGGGCTCGAGCCGACTCGGGTTCCCGTGAGACATCAAACAGCTGCTCACTGCTCATCAGGCCCCGCACTCGCTGATAGGCCTCATTCTGACTTGCCACCGCGCTGGTCTGCCGCCCTCGGACGAACCGCGAGGCCAATTGATCGCGGAGTGCCGCTCGATCCTGATGATCCACATCGCTGATCGAGTCCAATCGGCGGAGGTTTTCTGGAATCATGCTCTCGGTCAAAAACATCGGGGCATAGCGGGAACCGAGAAATCCCGACGTTCCCTTGCGACGCCCCTCGGTGGCCGTGTAGATGGAAACGTAGTCGGGCACGGCACTGTCGGCTCGCTCCAGTTCTCGAGCAACAATTGCCCCGAGATCGGGAAAGGCGAGTCCCGGCTCGGCGGTCCGGCCCGTCTCCATGAGGGCCGCCGCCGTCCCATGATCGGCAATCTTCGTGTTCAGCGAACGCAATATCGCCGTGTGCTGATGGAGCCGCTGGGAAATCCGAGGCAGTAGTTCGCTGATCGCGATTCCCGGAACGGATGTCGAAATGGCGCGGAACGGCCCCCCCGTATCCCTTCCCGGCTTGGGGTCCCATGTCTCCAATTGGCTCGAACCGCCAGCCAGCCAGAGCAAAATGACGCTCTTGTCTTGTTTGCGAAGTTCTCCCGCCAAGACGGGATTCTTCAATTGGTCCAGCTGCGTCATGTCGGCGGCCATCGCGCCGGCGGCCAGCGAGGCCGTGGTCAGAAACTGACGTCGATCCAGGTTTCCCCATCCGGTCTGTTGTTTCCAATTCTCTTGCATCGTCGGCAATTCCTTATCTGTCACGTCCGTACCGTGAGCAACGTTGGGGTAGCGTCGGTAAGGTTAGTAATTGAAGCGAAATTCCGGAGTGGCCAGCAGGGCCCATACCAGTTGCTGGAGCGCCTCCGTCGCGCGGTCCGAACGCTCGACAAGATACCGCGCCATGACTTCTCGTTCTTCAGTCCCGGGCTGGCGGGAAAGAACAACCAACGTGGCCGCTTGAACTTGCTGCTCGGGGGAATCCAACTGACTGAGGTAGCCCACCAGTCGATCTTTTCCGGCAGGCAGGTAATCCCGAACGAACCGCTCGCTGTTGCTGAACAGTAGGGCCTCATCCACGCTGACCTGGAAGTTTTCATGGGGAATTTCAAACTGGCCGGCGATCCGCTCTCCCTGGGACTCGAGTTGCTCGCGCCGCTGCGTCCAAGCCGTCGGCTCGCGCAGATCGGCCACCACTGGTTCCGGGTTCAGTGTCGCCAGATGAAGCGAGAGTCCGAGTTGATAGGGGGTGAGCGGGCGAGGCAGGGCAACCGCGAACAACTCGGGGTCCGGAAGTTCCTCATCCCCCCAGCGGCTTGACCGAGCGTATGTTTGGCTGGAGACAATTCCGCGAATCAAATGCGTGAGGTCATAACCATGCTCGCGAAAGTCTTCCGCCAACCAGTCAAGCAGTTCCGGGTGACTGGGAGGATTTTCCGAATGCATTTGGTCCAAGGGTTCGACGAATCCTCGCCCCAAGAGTCGAGCCCAAACTCGATTCACGGCCGCTCGAGCCAAGAGCGAGCGACTCTCCTGCTGGAGCGCCATACGCACCAGGTTTTCTCGGGGGCTGAAATCAGGGAGTTGCAGCGGACCGGGCTCATCTTCCCGCTGCTGCTTGCGAACCATTTCGTCGAGCGTTTTTTTCTCCTCGTCGCTCAGTTCCAGCGGCGGTTCCTCCACCTTATCACCCGTTAGGAACATGAACTGGGCTGTCTTGTCCTCGCCATAGAGCGTGGTGAAGCGGGGCATTCCGGTGAATCGTTCGGCCAGCTTGTTCTTCTTGGTGAGGTACGTCCGATGGAAGAACGCGGACATGCCGAAAAAGTGGTCCTGCTCCCAATCCGCCACCAGTGGAGGGTCGT
>JBJHCD010000962.1:0-2511 GCA_050485845.1 Pirellulaceae bacterium
CGCGGCGGACGTTGCGGGCCGAGTCGCTCGAAATGCGGGCCATGCTGACGACGTTCTTCGTCGATGCCGGGGCCGATGAGGGAGGCGATGGCAGTTGGGAAAACCCGTTCAACACGATCCAACTGGGAATCGACGCAGCCTCCAATAACCCCGGAGATGATACCGTCAAGATCCACCCGGGGACCTATCACGAGACCCTGCAAATCAGCGACACTTCCGGCTCGCTCGTTCTGACCAGCGTCTCCGGGGACCGCGACTCCGTCGTCATTCACAACAATACCCCGGCCAACTCCATCGACCGGGTCAACTCCGCCAATACCATCGAAATCGTCGGATCGCTCGACGTCACCATCTCCCATCTCACCGTCCAGTCCGGAGATGGGGAGAGTCAAGGAGGGGCTCGAGGAGGGGCTCGAGGCATCTGGTTTCGCGACTCGGTCTTTGCCGATGGAGTGCGTGGCGACCTGCGCTTGGAACATGTGATCGTTCAAGCACATGACATGGGTGGCATCGTCGCGGAACGAACTGGCAACCTCGTCGTGGTCGATTCCGTGGCAGCCAACAACAACAACGGCATCTTCACCAATATCGTTGGCGATGTCACGTTGGACAATGTGGTTGCCGTCAACAATCTTCGCGATGGAGCCCAAATCAACAGAGCCAGCAGTCTCCATCTCAAGGGTGGAACCTACGATGACAATGTCATTCATGGATTGTTTGTCGGAAACACCGAGACAATCCAGCTCGAGAACGCCACCTTCAATCGCAACGGGGACAACGGAGTTGATATTCGCGAATCGACCTCGGTGACGGCCATCGATGTGGAAGCCTCCGACAATGGCAGTTTGGGACAAATCGATGGCTTCGGTGTCTTCGCGAATGATGGCAGGATTGGGGCCGATTTTGTCTCGCTGATTCGAGTGACCGCGTCTGGCAATACGGGCGCGGGTATCGGCCTCCGATCGGTCAGTGGAACCGTGCGGGCCACGGATCTGGTGGCTGATGACAACGGCTTCAGCGGGCTGGTCGTCGCCAATGCCCCGATCATCTTGAATCTGAATGGGGGCGAGTTCCGGCAGAATACCTTGCACGGAGTGTTTCTCGGTGGGCTCGCCCACATGACGGTCAACGACGTTGTGGCCGAGAATAATGGTGCCGCCGACAACCAGGCGGGAGGTGGGGGAGGCGGAATTCGGGTGCAAAGCGGCGTGGCGAACGCCACGTTCCAGCTCAACAATTCCCAACTGGTCGGCAATATTTCTCCCGTCGGGGGTGGTGGGCTTTCGGTCACGGGGTCGGTCCAAACGACACTCGATCAAGTCTCCATCATCGGCAATGTGGCAACCGGTTCCGCCGCCGGCGGAGGAGCCTTGATCGTCACCAGCGCCTCGGACTCGGTAATCCGCCGGTCGACCCTCGCCGGCAACTCGGCCCAATCCAATGGCGGTGGTGGGCTGCATGTTGCCGGATCGGTCCGAGTGGAAAACAGTACCATCTCCGGCAACTCGACCACGGGAAGTGGCGGTGGAATCGCGGTCCGGGGAAATGGTTCCGGCACGGTTCGTCTCTATCACGTCACCCTCGCCGACAACTCGGCAGACCAATCGGGAGGTGGAGTCCACCGCGACGACGGCGCGGATGAGGTCGTGGCGGCCAACTCGATCATCGCCCTCAACCAGGCGGACGTTGCTGGACCCGATTATTCGGGAACCTTCAGGTCACTCGGCTCCAATCTGATCGGCGATCAGACGGGTTCCGAGGTGATCGATGCCTTTTTCGACCAGTTGGGAACAGCCGAAAACCCCATCGACCCCTTGCTGGGTCCGTTGGAAGACAATGGGGGACCGACGCTAACGCACGCCTTGCTCCCGGGAAGCCCGGCCATCGATGCGGTCGATGCACAAGTTAACGTGGTGCTGGACCACGACCAACGCCATGTCTCCCGGCCCCAAGGTGCGGCGCCCGATATCGGGGCTTATGAGCGTGAATATGTCCCGGAACCGAACCGTCCTCCCGTCGCCAATGACGACTTCTATTCCACGCCCCAAGATACCCCATTGGTGGTCGTCACGGAGCCTGGTCCCGCAACACTTGATCAAGTCAACGAGCGAGACACGGGATTGCATCAGTTCAATACCGCCTTCCTCGACCTGCAGCAGCAAGTCGTGGCCGGTCAGTCGGGAGTTCTCAAGTCGGTGGATCTCTTCGTCGGCCAGTTTAGTAACTCGGGCCGAGTCCTCGATTTCTTTGTCCATCTTGGTGAGGCTCCCCAAACCGACTCGCCCGCGTTTCGAACCGAATACACCATCCAGTCCCAGGACATCGGCAACTGGATTACCATCGACGTCTCCTCGGCCAATATCCAGCTTGAGGCAGGTGATCTCTTTACCATCGGATCCTTCAAGAATGACTCCCCAAGTCTCTTCCTGCTAGCAACCAACTCCGACCATGTCGATGGAGACAGCTATCCAGCCGGAAGCCTCTGGGTCAATGGTTCGCTCGAAGTTACTC
>JBJHCD010000963.1:0-2511 GCA_050485845.1 Pirellulaceae bacterium
GGCGCGAGGCGTTTGATACCGAACGCTTCGCCCATCGGCCACTGCGGCTCGAATGTCCGAACTGCTCAAGTCGATGCGGGGCATTTCAACGTCATGGCGTCGGAGCAACCGGTCCGCTTCCTGTCCAAGAAATGCCTGCAAGGGTCCCCAATTCGGAGCGGGGTCGGTCCCGCGCCGCACGGCGACAATATCAGCCAATTCGCAAATCCGTCGGCAGTCGCGCCACTGCGGAAGGTCTCGTAGCGAGTCGGCTCCCAAGAGGAGGAAGTGCCGCACTTCGGGGGACTGCCGATGCAGTTGTTCCAAGGTATCGACCGTGTAGCTGATGCCCCCCCGCTCCAGTTCCTGCCGTCCGACGGCGAACGCGGGATGGCCCGCAATTCCCAGCTCAAGCATCTCGACACGTTTTGCCGCCGCAAGAGGGGGCTGATGCCGTTTGTGCGGCGCCGTGGCAGCGGGAATGAACCAAACCTGATCTAATTGACAGCTCTCGCGACAACGCTCCGCCAGAAGCAAGTGTCCATAGTGAAGGGGGTCGAAGCTCCCTCCCAAAATACCACGCCGCATGACTGGGACCGCTCCAGCGAATAACGACTGAATGACGACTGAATGACGATGTGGCTTCCCATGGTAGTCGCCCGCTCCCGGCCTCAACAACCAAGCCCCGTTCGGATTTCCGAGATGCATGGCGCGAATGGAATGGAAAATCGCAAGAGTCACCCCGAACGCCAACCGTCGTTGTTCGCGGAAGAGGAACTGACCCCATGGGAGCGGGATGAACGGGATGACTACCTGTTGGCACGCGTGGTGTTTTCCGGGGGATTGGAAGGGGAGTTCGACTACTTGGTGCCGGAGCGGCTGAGGGGACAGGCCGAGGCGGGGCGGCGAGTTCGAGTCCCCCTGGGACGGGGTAATCGGCAAGTAATCGCTTACTGCGTCTCTGTCGGGCACCGCTCCGAAGTCCCTCGGCATCGACTCAAGGAGATCTCCGCCGTCATCGACGACTTGGCCCTGATTTCCCCGCGCATGCTGGAACTGACCAAGTGGCTGGCTGACTACTATCTATGCTCTTGGGGAACGGCGATCGAGTCGGCGGTCCCTGCGGGAGTGCGGGGCCAAGCGGGCACCCGTGAAGCCATCTTCCTCTCCGTCACGGCCGATAGTCTGCTCCGCGCCGCGGCAGGTAAGCTCAGCCCTAAACAGAAGGAAATCCTCGAATACCTCCGCCTGGCAAAGGAAGCTCGAACACCCCAGCAGATCGCCCAAGCTCTCTCCTGTTCGCTCGCCCCCATTCAGACGCTCCGCAAACGGGGATTCGTCGAGGAATCGACTCGGCGAGTGGTCTGGGGAGAAGGAACCGTGCCCATCCCGGTCGCCCTGGAGAAAGGGTGGGAATTGAATGAAGATCAAAATCGCGTCCTGGCCGAGGTACGCACGGCACTACACTCGGGAACTTCCAAAACCTTGTTGCTCAAGGGAGTTACGGGGAGTGGAAAGACCGAAGTCTACATTCGAGCCATCGAGGAGGTGCTGCGGTTTGGACGGCAAGCGATCGTCCTGGTTCCCGAAATCAGTTTGACTCCTCAGACCGAGCAGCGGTTTCGGGCTCGGTTCGAGTCGGTGGCGGTGTTGCATAGTCACCAATCGGCTAGTGAACGGCATTGGCATTGGCGGCGCATCGTGCGCGGAGAGGCGACAGTCGTGGTGGGGGCCCGGAGTGCCGTGTTCGCTCCCACACCCCATCTGGGATTGATTGTGATGGACGAGGAACATGATCACTCCTTCAAACAGGACACGGCCCCCCGCTATCACGCTCGACAAGTTGCCTGGCAACGGTGTCAGACCGAGCGTGCACCGCTGATCCTCGGATCCGCCACACCCTCGTTGGACAGCTACCAGGCGACCTTTACGGGTGAGTATCAGCTGCTGGAATTACCGAGTCGCGTGACGGGGCGAAATCTGCCGCCCGTCAAGACGATTGATCTCCGAGTGGAAACTCGGCAACGAGGCTCCCACGGAGCCATCAGCCGACCGCTTCACCAAGCGATGCATCGGGCCCTCCAGGAGCAGGGACAAGTGATCTTGCTACTGAACCGCCGAGGTTACGCCACGCAGATTCAATGCCCCGCCTGCGGGGAGGCGATGAAGTGTTCCGACTGCGATATCAGCCTCACGCACCATCGGGACGGGGAGGTGGCGGTTTGTCACTATTGTGACTACCAGATTCCGGCTCCCTCCCGCTGCCCGAAATGTGGCTTCGAAGGAATTCGCTATGGCGGCCTGGGGACGCAGCGACTGGAATTGGAGGTTCAAAGGCGTTTTCCCAATTCGGTCTGCCTGCGGATGGATAGTGACACCATGCGGAAACCGGGGAGCCACGAGCAGGCACTGGCTCGATTCCGCCGAGGAGAAGTCCACATCCTGCTGGGAACCCAGATGATCGCCAAGGGGTTGGACTTTCCCAACGTGACTTTGGTGGGCGTGGTCAACGCCGACATGGGTTTGCACTTG
>JBJHCD010000964.1:0-2503 GCA_050485845.1 Pirellulaceae bacterium
GCGAGATGAAGGAGAAGAAGGCTCGCGTCGAAGACGCCCTCCATGCCACTCGCGCCGCGGTGGAAGAAGGCATTCTCCCTGGTGGTGGCGTGGCACTGCTCCGAGCTGCCTCGACGGTCAAGCCCGGCGACGACCTGACTCAGGATGAATCCGTCGGCTACAACATCGTGCTGCGAGCTTGCCGAGCGCCGCTGACGATGATTGCCGAAAATGCCGGACAAGACGGTGGTATCGTCTGTGAGAAGGTCGTCGAAGGGAAGGGGAACTTCGGTTACAACGCCTTGACCGGTGTTTACGAAGACCTGGTGAAGGCGGGCGTGATCGACCCGACCAAGGTGACTCGCACCGCGCTGGCGAATGCCGCCAGCGTCGCTTCGCTGCTGCTGACCAGCGACGCCCTGGTCGCCGAGAAGCCGAAGGACGAAGCGGGCAAGAAGGGACATGGCGGCGACTACGACATGTACTAGTCCCCCCTCCTCGCCCGATGGATATTTTCGTCGGGCGTTTCATCGGGCATTTCATCGGGCATAGTATCGCTCGTAATATCGATAGTCGAATCAGTAGAAGTATCGGTAGTTTCAAGGGCCGTGGTCGTTCACTCGACCACGGCTTTTTTCGTCACCCCACCCACGAGCGACTATCCGCCCCACCCATGCCGATTATGCTCGGTCCCCTCCTCGGATTTTCTGTCCATTCAGTGAACAAAGTTGCCGAAGCCTCACTTTGGTACCTATACTTAGAGATGAGAGGCTCCGTGGTATCTCCGTAGACTGTCTGTTGCCTCCTTCCGCGACCGAGCGGCGGGACTGAGAATCGTGACGGGACCCATGAAGGTTATTTCGCAAATCCTGGTGCTGCTGCTCTTCGCCGGAAGTGCGACGGTGGTGTCGGGATCCGAAGCGGGTGCCACGACGGAGACCTTTGAGCTGTTCAATGGGGGAAGCATTGAGGGGGAACTGCTCAATCCGGACCAATCACCTCGAGTGGACTATCGGATACGGACGACTCGAGGCGACACGATCACTTTGACGACGGCCCAAGTGAAGGGACCGGCGCGGAAGTCGGAAGCCCGGGTTTGGTACGAGACCTGGGTTCCCAAGATGCCGGACGGGTTGGAGGGCCACTTGAAGATGGCCCAGGCCTGCAAGCAGCGCGGCCTGGACCTGGAGGCTCATTTCCACTTCCAGAAAGTGATTGCCGAGGATCCGGACCACGAGGCAGCTCGCCGAGCGCTTGGGTATTCCAAGATCCAGGGTGAATGGAACAAGCAGGACATCTTCTATCGGGAGCGAGGATTTGTCCGTCACAAGGGGAAGTGGCGAGTTCCGCAGGAGATCGAACTCGATCAGGCTCGGGAAGCCCAGCGGGAAATTGAGCTGGAGTGGTCGAAAAAGATTCGGCTTTGGCGATCCTGGGCGATGAGGCGTCGGAACTTGGCGGCGGACGGGATGGCCAATTTGGCGGCCATCGACGATCCTCAGGCGGCCTCGATCTTGGCTGACATGTTGCAGGAGAAGGACGAGCCGAGGGAACTACGACGCATCTATGTCGAGGTGCTGGGCCCGATGCAAGTTCCGGCCTCGACGTTCGCGTTGGCTCGCCGAGTGTTGATTGACGAGGACGAGCATATACGGGATCGGGCCTTGGAGTTTTTGGCGAAGCGGGGGGACAAGGGGGCGGTCCGGATATTTACCGGATCGCTTCAGGACAGTAACAACAACATTGTCAATCGGGCGGCCATGGCGCTGAATCGGATGCAAGATCCGGACTCGATTTTGCCGTTGATTGAGGCGTTGACGACCAAGCACAAGTTCCTGATCACGACGGGGGGAGGCGAAATGAATCCCACGTTCGGCAGCGGGCCGAACCAGGGAGGTCTGGGGGGATTCAGTGCCGGCGGCAACAAGCCGCAGATCATTCTCCGCGAACTGCAGAATGGTGCGGTTCGAGACGCGTTGGTCAGCATCACGTCGGGGACCAACTTCGGCTTCAACAAGGAAGCTTGGCGAACTTGGTATTCGCTTCAGAATTTGCCCGACCAGATCAATCTCCGCCGCGATCTGTAACCTTTCCCTTGAGTTCTCGTGGGAGGGGAGGGATGAGGCAGACGGGACTCCGCTCACGGGCCGTGGCTGGGCAGTTCTTGACGGTGTGAATTTGAGCGGCATGTTCTTCATCCATCAAGGCGATGAATCGGGATTGGAGGCAATAAAGAAGTGAGAGTTGATCGATCACCTTGAGCGAACCACGTCCCTCCCAACCTGGCCGCCGTCAAGCCCCGTGAGACTGCTGAAAAAGCGACGTCCCGGGGACCCGTCCCCGTTTGGGCTAATCGACTTGTCAGTACAGTCCGCCCTCGCGCCATGCCCCCCTCCGCTCACGTGGCGAGGCCCCCGTGAGCGGGAGTCGACTAAGCAGCTACAGGCCAGGAACGAAAGATTCCCGCGGCCGAATCCTGAAACGTCATTTCCGTGGGGACGTTCCGAGGCCGCAACACGCCCCG
>JBJHCD010000965.1:0-2500 GCA_050485845.1 Pirellulaceae bacterium
CCGCTGGCGTACCGGGGGGGGGGTTTTGGCCCCCCCCCACCCCCCGAAGACTCGTGTGCTGACGGCCTGGGCCGTCAGCCGGGGGCGGCCCCCTGAACCTGTGGCACCCCCCCCGCGTCGCCCCGCCCGCCGCAAAACCAGCACCCGTTCCCGCAATACGCCTCGGGAAATTCCCAAGGCCGCTCCCAAGCGGCGAGGCCGCGCGGCCTCCAAATCCGAGGAATCCTCGAGCGGAACGGGGCGCAAACGGGCCTCGAAAGCCGCTCGGGATAGTGGCTCGCCAGATACCGAGGAATCTCGGACCGGGCCGTCGCGAGGCTCAAGCGGTAGCCGCTCCAGCCGAGATGAATCCGACCGAGAGAACCAGGAGAAGAGATCCCGCCAGTCCGCTCGAACTGAAGCCGAGGAGCCGGACGAACTCGATCCACTCGACATCGAAGAATCCCAGGAGACATCCTCGAATAGGCGTCCTTCGCGCGACCCGGTCGCCGAAGAAGGTGATCTCGACGTGACAGACGAGGCGTCCGAGGCATCCGAGTCGTCCGAAGAACCTTGGGAAGAGGAAATCCCCGAAGAGGACCTGCCGCCGGATAACCGAGATGCCATCGCGGTCCTCCGCGAAATGGGGGCTCGAGTTGACGTCAACGAGCAGGGGCGAGTCTGGAGGATTTTCCTGTACGAACAGAGTCGCGATCCCGTGGCAGCTCAAATCCATGGCTTCCCCATGCTGAAGGAAATTTGGCTCCTGGGAAGCCGAGTTACGCCCCACATGGTCGAGCGACTGCGGGACGCTTACCCCAAAGTGAAGGTGTACGCCTGAGCCGAGTTCGCTGAAGGAATGTCGATGGGAACCGTCCAGCATATGGTGTTGCTCCGCTTCAAGCCGGAGGCGACGGACGAGTTGATTGCGAATCTTTTCGCTCAGCTTTTCGAGTTGCGGGAGAAGATCCCGGGGATCCTCCATTTCTCCGGTGGTCCTTATTCCAGTCCGGAGGGGTTGAACCAAGGGTTCACGCACGGATTTCTCGTGACGTTCGTCGATGAAGCCGCTCGGGATGCCTACCTACCTCATCCCGAGCATGAACGGGTCAAGGAAGCCGTCATTCCCTGGGTCGAGGGAGTGGTGGCGTTTGACTTTGTCGAGGCCGGTCCCTATGCTCCCCGATAGCCCTCACGCGGACCGGCGGGAGGGAGTGCGGCCGGAGCATGATCGGACGGAGCAAGATCAGTCGTGGAAGCGGTGATAATCGAGTCCTGAATTCCGCCATGGCGCCGGGCGATGAACATCCAGCCCTTTGAGAATCCGCCGAAGTTCTGGGAACCACGTCTCCATCCCTGGTGGTTTCGTCTCGCTCGGGTTTTGCGCGAGCAAGACCTGCGACGGCAGCGGATTGTTCAAGTCGAGGTGCAGGGTTTGCATCACGTCCGTTCCACGCTCTCTCAGGGAGGGGGCGTCCTCCTGACGCCGAATCATTCGTTTCACTTCGATACCTACTGCCTGCTCCGGGCCGCCGATCAGCTTCGCTGCCCGTTCTACATCATGACCGCCTGGCAGGTATTCGGCATGGCCAATCGCTGGGAACGCTGGACGATGCAGCGGAGCGGATGTTTCAGCGTGAACCGCGAAGGGACGGATCGAGAAGCGTTTCGGACGGCAGTCGATATTCTGGAACATCGCCGCCGGCCGTTGGTCATTTTTCCCGAGGGGGACATCTACCATACGAATGACAGGATCATGCCGTTTCGCGACGGCGCCGCGGCGGTGGCCCTGTCGGCCGCCAAGCGGGCCTCTCACCCCGTCGCCTGCATACCGGTCGGCCTGAAAGCCTGGTACGCCTCGGATCCAACTCGGCAACTGGAAGCGACCGCGTCGGAACTGGAGCGGCGTCTCTGGTGGCATCCAAGCGAACACCTGACACTTCGAGAGCGGATTTACCGACTGGCCGCCGGACTGTTGGCGCTCAAGGAATACGAGTACTTCGGAGAAGCAAGAACAGGATCGGTCGGAGACCGGATCCGCGGGCTCAGCACTTTCCTCCTGGAGAAGCAAGAGGCTCGACATGGTTCCCCGGCGACCGGCACGGAGATTCCAGAACGGGTCAAGGAACTTCGCCGCCGCATCATTCCTCGACTGCACGCGCCGGACACTGGTGAGCTTGAACGGCGGGAACTTCGGCAAGACCTCGACGATCTCTTTTTCGTCACTCAGCTATACAGCTATCCGCGCAACTACGTGAGTGCCCAGCCGACACTCGAGCGACTCGCCGAAACGCTCGACAAGTTGGAGGAGGACGTTCTGGGCCTCCCTTACCCTTCGGTGCGTGGCGAGCGTCAGGTGGTGGTGCGGTTCGGCTCCCCCATCCTGGTTCCTCGAGCACGAACCAGTCGTCATGCCGCGGCGGAACTGACCGACCAACTGGAAACGCATGTCCAACAACTACTGGATGAGCTGAACCAGCAACCTCCTCGCCGCGAACACCCCATGCTCCGGCGACTGGCC
>JBJHCD010000966.1:0-2497 GCA_050485845.1 Pirellulaceae bacterium
GAGCGTGGTGGCGGAATTGCGGATGATTCCCAATCAGGCCTTGGTCTTTCATCAGGATGGGACGCCGCGAAAAGAGGACGACCTGATCGGTTACTGCTGGGACCAATTCATCCAAACGGGTGACGCCACTTGGCTCCCTCGCCTCCCCATGGTCAAGAGCGTGGTTCGCGCCATGGACTGCATGACGGAACTCTTGGGAAGCGAGCAGGGGGGAGAGGTGCCGCTCAAATCCTTTGTCGTGGCGGGTGCTTCCAAGCGAGGTTGGACGACGTGGATGTCGCCGGTTGCTGATTCCCGAATCGAGGCGATCGTCCCGATTGTGATCGATGTCTTGAACGTGGGACCCTCCATGGAACACCATGCTCAGGTTTACGGATTCTGGGCCGCGGCCATTGGGAACTACTACCAGCACGGCATCATGCAGCGGTGGGGGCACCCGCGATTGGAAGAACTGTACCGCATCGTGGATCCCTATTACCACCTCGACCGACTCGAGTTGCCGAAGTTCATTGTGAATGGAGCGGGCGATCAGTTCTTTCTACCCGACTCCTCACAGTTTTACTGGGACCAGTTGCCCGGCGAGAAGCTGATTCGCTACGTCCCCAACGCAGACCACTCTCTCCGTGGGAGTGATGCCTTGGAGAGCATCCTGGCCTACTATCAGCGAATCCTTCAGGGGATTGCTCGGCCTCGCTATGATTGGACATTTGAAGAGGATGGTTCCATTCGAGTGACCACGCCGGATCGTCCAACTAAAGTGACTCTGTGGCGGGCCAATAATCCGAACTCCCGCGACTTCCGCCTCATGACCATCGGTCCTGCTTTCCAAGGCATTCCGGTCAGCCAGGAGGAAGAGGGAGTCTACGTGGCGCGAGCCGAGTCGCCCAGTGAGGGTTGGTCGGCTTATTTTGTCGAGTTGACCTTCGAATCTCCGGGTTGCCTGCCACTGAAAGTCACGACGGCCGTCCGCGTTACGCCTGACGAACTCCCCCATGCCGGAGTGGACCTTCGCGAGGTGCCCTATGAATTGGAGCTAGAAAAGGCTCCCTGAACGGCAAGTTCGGGCATTCTTCTCCGTCGGATTCACCCAGGTTCAATCTTCCTCCGCTCGCGCGTCGATAAATCTCGAGACCGAGAGTAGTTCGACCGCGTGGGGGAGGATGACGATTGTGGCACGTTTACGGAAAGCAGCGTTTGTGCTGGCAAGTTTGCCTCGCGAGGAAGCTGAGGCCGTTTTGGCGCGACTGCCCGCCGGACAACTCGAGGCCGTTGTCTCTGAGATAGCCACTTTGGGAGCGGCCTGGAGTTCCGAGCGGCAGGCGGCCATGATTGAGTTTGCCGAGGCTTGTCATGAAGCGTGGCGGCTACGTGAGTGCCATTCCGGACATTCGGATGCTCGCGACTCTCACTCACCGGAACCCTCCCGTGAAGTCCCGCTGCGTTGGCTTGCCGACATGCCTCCTCGGGAAGCAGCGGCTCATCTGGCAAAGGAAAGGCTCTCCGTCATTGCTTCCGTGATCGCTCAACTCCCACAAGGGGCGGGCATGGGCGTGCTCGCCGAGTTGCCCCGAGATCGACAGAGCGAAGTGATTCAGCGGATGGCGATGCTCGAGCCGATTTCTCCGGATGTCGCGGCGGATCTCAGCGACGCGCTGAAGGGTGCGATCGGGTGGGAAGGGACAGAAGCCGCGACCGTCGACCAACACGAGACATCGCGTACGACGGGGGACGTGGAACAACAGGCCGACTCGGAGAACTTCGCGAGACCGGGCACTACACGCTTGTTGCTAGAGCCAAAAGCCCTCCGAGATCCATTTCGACTGGGCTAGTGCCGTCGGCAGCCAAGGAAAGTAGAGGACGGTCGGAATCCCGACAATCCACATCACACGCGTCATCGGAGCCCCGCCTGCCTCCTCCCATTGACGGCGACCGGCAATGGGTCGCTTCGCACCAAGCCGAGCGACCGCTGCCATTTCCATTTCCATAACAGCGACCATCGAGACGGCCATCATGCACAGCAAGCCAAAGTTATGCGTGTGGGCCAAAGCGGCCATCGACACCGCATATCCACACCACGTCAATCGATCACGGATCGGCGATCCACTGGGTGGCAGCGAGACTCACGCGGGGGAGAGTTCGAAGTAACGCCGAAAACAGTTCAGTGGCAACCGTTGAGGTCGTCTGTCAAAGACGCGGCGAGGTTGTTCGGGAACCCGGCGTGACCGAAGGCGAGTAAATGTCGAAGCGAGAAAAGCAAGTTGAATTCGACGAATTTCGACAATATTTCGTTTTTTTCTTGACTCGTCCCAGGGATAGGTGTAAAATCGCGGCATCGTAAGCAAGATGGAGCATGTCGATGCGCGGCCGGAAAGGCAGCGGTGTTCGACGTGATATTCCTCCGGCATCGAGGGTATGGCGATGCTCGATTCTAAGGATGCTTGTTTCGTTGCTCGACGAAGACGTGCTGCGGTCTGGCTGGGATTGTTGTTGTGTTCCG
>JBJHCD010000967.1:0-2496 GCA_050485845.1 Pirellulaceae bacterium
GGACAACCAGCATGCCCCCACCCGCGACCACCTTGATTTCTCCCAGGCCGGAGCGGACGAGGGCTGTTTCCGGACCGACTTTGCGAAAGCACTTGGAAAAGAGGGCAAACAGGCCGATGCCGATCACCAGGACCGCGACGATGGCAATTCCAAGCACTTGCATCAGATTCAGCGGTTCGGGCTGTTGCGCGAAGAGGATTCCAATGGGCTGGAGAACGAAGGGACTCATGCATCCACCTCTGGCTGAAGTTTTTCGATGTAGTAGATGAGATTGGCGGGGTCGAAATCGATGATCCGAGCGAGGTCGCCCTTCTTGAGCGTGGTCCCTTCTCGGGCGCGGACATGCAGCAGGAGCGGGGCCCCTTCCGTGTGAAACTTGGCTTGGCCGTGCCGATGCGTCACCTCGCTGGTACTGACCACGCACGTCTTTCCGATCAGATCGGCGGCCTTGCGTATTTCCGACTTCTGGGCGAAGCGAAGTAGCGGCTGAGTCACGACCTTGGTCGCCACCAGCGCCAAGGTGACATTGCGAATCAATACCTGAACGGCCAGCCAATTGTCGTCGTTGTAGGATGGATCATGCCAGGAAACGGAAATGATCCAGAGGGACAAGGCGAAAATGCTGAGCCAAATCATCAGGGGAATCTGGCCGACGTTGAGAAAGCGGAGCGCCACCAAACCCAAGCTCGGAAACCAACCGATCTCCGCTCCAGCCTGGATGTCCAGGTCCAGATCCAAGTCGATGATGGCGATATCGAGCGCTCCCAGAATGACGAACCCCCAGAAGACCACGATCACCAGAAGTAGTGCCGAGGCGGGCAACACGGGACCGGAAAAGCAAGTATGTAAAATGTCAGCCATGGCGAGTTTCCAAGAATACTTCAAGCTTCAGCATTATTCGACGTGCGTGTTTCGCAAGTCGGAAGTCAGCTAGCCGCACGCAAAAATAGTCAAATTCGGAATGACCTGAGCGAATGTAACGATCCTCACCGTTGTAATGGTCCTGCCGGAGACCATCATGACCGGGAAGGGGGCGTCATGGGGGAGCTTCCAGGAACTCACGAGCCGCTCGGTGCCAGGGAAGAAACGACCAGCTCGCGGCCGTGGCCCGCGAGATTCGGTCGGCGGTATCCAACTGATAGAGGGCTTCCAAGGTTTGCCGAACCAGACGGTCGGGAGCATTCGATTGCGTTACCAGGAAGGCGGGGGTACGGAGGGTCGTCAAACCTTCGGGGTCCGCGATGGCTTGCGGATACCGGTCCCGGCTGACTCGACAAAGCTCCAGAGTTCGGTCTCCCAAGTCGGTGACCGCCGGGAGCGAAAGCAAGCGAAAGTTGCCGCCGGCCAGGGCCTCGACCAAGAATCGATTCCCCAGCCCGACCGTGACGATGGCCGCGTCCATCTCGGGATCGTCAAAGAACTGTTGCCATTCCCGATTGCGAGTGGCGGACTCGGTCTGAAGTCCGAGATAGCGAAGGATGACTTCGGCGGTGATCCGCGAACCGGACCCGACTTCCCCCAAGCAGACTTTGCGGCCATCCAGATCTTTCATGCGGTGAATGGGACGGTCCGATCGGACGATCACATGGACGACTTCATGAAAGACCGGAGCGACCACGGAGACCTCGTCCCCTTTCAGGATTCCCGCTTGTAGCAGTGCCAACTGAACTTTCCCGTCCCGCAACAATTCCCGGTTTTCCACCGAACCGCTGGTCGGGACCGAGTGGACGGGGCGCTCCAAGAGAGGCTCGAGTTGCTCGGCCAATTGGCGACTGAACTCCGCATACATTCCTCCCTCGCGCCCCGCCGCCAAGGAAATGGTGGCGGGGAGCCGACCGGAAGGCATGTGAGCGACTCGTAGCGAGACGACGGCGAGGACCACGAAAACCAAAGTGGCGAAGATCAATGCCGCTTGTGCTCGATAATGGGCCGGCTTCGGTTCGGCCAGCGGGCGTCCCAGCAGGGCGGCGACCAGCGGAACATCCCGAATCCAGGTGACCCCTCGGCTGATAAAACTGCTTGGCTGCGCCTCGATCGGCTCCCCCCGCAAGTAGCGTCCCAAGTCGTCGGCCAACTCCTGGGCCGAGGCGTAACGGTCGGCGGGATTTTTCCGCAGGCACTTCAGGCAAATCGTCTCCAGGACCGGATCCGAATTTCCGGCGAGCTGGCGAGGTGGGGTCGGCTCCTGATGCACGACGCTCAGCAGCGTCTGAACCATCGAGTCAGCTCGGAAAGGAGGCTGTCCGGTCAGCATCACGTACAGAATGGCCCCCAGGGAATAGACGTCGCTGGCCGGTCCGACTTGACTCCAACGACCGGCGGCCTGTTCGGGGGGCATGTAGCTGGGCGTTCCGATGGCAATGCCGGTGGCGGTGAGACCCGCGTCCCCATCCAGGTTCTTGGCCAGTCCGAAATCGGTGACCCAAGGCCGGTCGGCCGTGTCGATCAGGATGTTGGCAGGCTTCAAATCGCGATGAAGAATTCCCTCTTCGTGAG
>JBJHCD010000968.1:0-2489 GCA_050485845.1 Pirellulaceae bacterium
GCCTCGAAACGTCCCCACGGAAATGACGTTTCAGGATTCGGCCGCGGGAATCTTTCGTTCGTGGCCTGTAGCTGCTTAATCGACTTCCTCTCACGGGGGTCTTTCCCCGTGATCGGGGGGGGCGTGGCGCGAGGGCGGACTGTACTGACAAGTCGATTAGCCCAAACGGGGACGGGTCCCCGGGACGTCGCTTTTTCAGCCGTCTCACATGTCTCACACAGGTCCGACGGCGGCCACGTTTGGAGGAAACGCGACCAACTGGGCTCCAGATCGGCGATGGTGTCTTCGAACTGGGAATCCGACGACAGTCGTACCGTTTCCGCTCCCACCCCTCACTCGACTGAACTGCTTTCGCTTGCTCTCCTGCTCTCACCTGCCGTCGGGGAATCAATTCCCCGATGAAAGGTCGTGAAACAGAGGGGGGATCACGGAGTACGTTCGTCTGTCGTGGCATCCGAAACCGCTTCCAACGCACCAAGAGCCAAGGCCTCGGATGCAGACCGCCTTGTGCCCCTTGCGTGCGGCCGATATTGATAGTCCGGTGGATGAAGGTCCACCGCATCCGCGTGCAATACGCCTCCCACTCCCACGCATGGCGACTCGGTCATCAGTCGGTAATCACGGTTCGCCGAGTCCACGAACCCCGGGGTCGAACCGGTCAGAATGCGCCCCGTTCGGCGAACCGTTCCTTGCTCGGGAGAAAATGACGACTGCCACCCTTCCTTCAGCCAATTCGTCCCCAACTCCACGGTTCCACCCCCAGTCAAGATGGCCAATTGGCGTCCAGGAGCCGTGGTCCAGACAATGTTGTTACGGCAGTCCGCCCGCTGGTCGCTCGAGGAGAGCCGTATCAGCACCGTTCTCCCAGGCCGCTCGGACACCACCGTGTTGTGATAAAAGTGCAGGATTCCCCGGCGATATTGCTCCACCCTCTGGCTATCGCCACCGTAATGCACGATCTGGTTGTTTCCCGGTTCGGCCCGCTGAATCAAGACGTTCCCATAGACAAACGTGGGCGCGGCTCCCATCCCCTCGGGCTCGGCGTGCAGCTGGCTATCGACCAGGTCCAACGCTCGATTTCCTCCTTCGATCCAGTTGTAACGAACCACCAAGCCGCTCGACCGATCCTTGAGGTTATTGCCCGGCGCTCCATCGCGGAGTGGTCCGAAATAGTTGAATTGGAACGTCAGGCCTTGAGAATTGGTGTAGTTGTTGTGCTCGTAGATGCTCCCCTCAATTCCATTCTCCAAGATTCGGCATCGCTCGACCAACACCTGGCTCGAGTCCCTCGCGCTGAACAGGCCGTTGCCGCAATCGCGGAGCGTGCAATTGCGGATGGTAATGTGCTCCCCTTTTTCAATGAAAATTGCCGCGGCGTTCTTGGAGTACTCTCCGATTCCCGACCTTCCCGTGAACCGATACGGAGGTCTGGCGCTGCGGAACTCGAGGCTTTCCACCACCAAGTGCGCGGGCATCCGATCAGCCGGACGATTCGCGCCGCCGATCTTCAGAATCCCCCGAACCTCGTTCCAGTAATTGAGTTGGGGCCGAGTCACCGCGTCCCGCCCATCAATGACGGGCAGCTGACCGTCGGGCCCGGGAATTCCTCGAACGACAATCGGCCGCGCCTCGGTGCCTCGACAACAGAGCACCCATTTCGACCGGTATGGTTCCTCGCGATATTGAATCGACACCACGTCCCCCGGCTCGAGTGACTCCCACGGTACCTCCTCGATCTCCGACAGCATCCCGCCAGGACCGACCACGTATTCCTTGGCGTTTACGATGCCGATGCCAATCGATCCGCCGGCTATCAGGAGCCCGATGCAGGTTGCCATCAGCACGCGGGAGAAGAGGGGCCTAGAGAGCGTTCTGGATAGAATCGGGCCGCCTCTTTCGCTCCGGCTCCGGAGCCATTGCCCAGACCGGCAAACTGTATCTTTCCAAGGGAATAGTGAATTCCTGGGCGGGAACAGTAAAACATGCAGCGGGAGGCTTGGCATTTCGCGAACTCCTTCCTGAACAACCTTCAGGGATGCGAGTACGAATCTTCGAAACTTGACCGGTCAAGGGTGAAAGGGTGAAAGGGTGAAAGGGTGAAAGGGTGAAAGGGTGAAAGGGTGAACGAGTGAAAGGATGCTGGGAGGCGCGCCGGCCGACACCTAGCCGGCTCGCCTGTCATCGGCTCGCAGGCGAGCCCCGGTCCCGAGGATCACCGCTCTCTGGTCGATGATCCAGCCAGACCATCCTCTCATGCCGCTTCCCGGCATTCCAGCTCCCTCTTGCTGACGCGTTTCCGGCCGACGCTTGCGAAAAGGATGAAGAAAGCGGAAGATGGAAGATGCTTTTTCAGTAGGAATGACGGAGGACAATCGATGGGCGTTTTCGCTGCATTTCCGAGGCGAGTTTGGGGCGTTCTGCTTTGCTTGGCGGCCGTCCCCTGCTGGGCGGTTACAGCTCGAGTCGACGACGGCTTGTTGTCGCTGTAC
>JBJHCD010000969.1:0-2482 GCA_050485845.1 Pirellulaceae bacterium
GGTGTCGGATTGTCGTAAGCCGCGTCGAATCGGAAGCGGAAAAAGTTGCCGACCACGGCATAGTCGATGTAACCGCCGCCGTCCGTGGCCAAGGCCGCCACGGGAAAGGAGGATCCAGTAAACGCCGCGAATGTCTCACCGAGTTGAAGGTCGCCCAGGGCCGAGTCGTCCGCCATCCGCTCCCCATTCTCCAAGCGGCGAAGGTCGGTGCATCCATCATCGCAACCGATGAGCTGAATGCCGAAGGGGGAGTGATGGGAGTGGCTGGTGGGACTCGCGGCGGACGCGGGGCCCGCGACAGCGGTCATTGCGACAATGGAACAAACGATCGCGGGCAGCCAGTGGCCAGCGAGATAGTCAAACCGTGACATGAAATTCCCCCGACGCATCCTGCGTGCCTGATTCGGCTACCGGGCGATTCTGGGTCACAGGGCAGCCGAACGTTGATCCAATTTAAATGGAGGACGGCTCCATTCGATGCGAGTCTGATCGGTTGAAAAAATTCCATCCGATTAAGAAAATAGGGGAGTTTTTCTTCATCGGCACTCAAAAAAATGCCTCGGGCCGCAAAGCTTTCCCAGCTTCTGACAGGCTGCGTCGACCTGTCCGATTACAGAAATTCTGACACCACGCCCCCGCGGGTCATCGCTGCCCCACGATCAAATCCGAAATGGTCGGAGGAACTCGAGGTTGGAAGATCAGAGATTCCCCGAATCTTCGCGAGACCAGGACATCTTCCCTGGATTCGAATTGGTCGCCAATGCGGGTCACAATCGAACTCAAGTTGATGACTTCATCTTCCTCGCTGCTCAACACATCGCGTACCGCCACGATCAGGCTGGCGTCATCGGGGCTGTCCGCATCCCGCAGCCAAGCGAATCGCAGCAAGGCGGTCCGCTGGTCGTTCGGAAGTACCGCCTCCTGCATCATTCCCTCGCGACCACGCACGACATCGAGGAACATCAGGTGGGCGCCTCCCATGCTGGCGAAGAATTCCGACAGAAGTTGGCTGCCCACGGACGACAACTTCACCATCTGAGGATTCAGGTCCCGCAGCGCCGTGGCCTCCTTGGTGGTCAGGTAGAACTGCTCCTCTTCATAGACAATCTCGCCCCCTTCATAGTAAATCACGACCACGTCGTTCATGGGATCAACTCGCGACAGACCATTGACTCGTTGGCGAATCTGATCCATCAGGCCTTGAATCCGGTACCGATTGACTCGGTCCCCCGTAATCGGGCCGTAGACCCAACCCCGCTCGAAAGCCGGCGTGTGGAATTCCGTTCGCTTGTCGGCCGGCCGAATCCCGCGGAAGGCCGCCAGCGCCCTTTGCTCGAGTTGTTCCGACTCCTCGCTCGGGATTCCGACCCCGATGATCGCCAAGTGCAATCGTCGCTCCAGCACGGGCCGATCCGAGTCGAGGGAAAATGCCAACCGGCAGTCGGCCGTCGTGGAGAGGCGAGGCAGGTTCAACTCCAAAACATTGTCCTGCGACTTGTTCAGCACTACCGAGGCCGTGAAACTCCGCTCGTTGGATTCCTCGGAGAAGGGGGCCAGTTGCACGGGAGCCTGATGGAAACTGTTGACCCAGACGTGAACCGGTGTCCGCTCCCGAGTGAGCCGCTCGTCGGCGTGCTCCCAGATCACTCGTCCATGAATCTGCACATTACCGGAGGGGGCGGGACGATCGAACACGACGTCGGTCCCCGTCCCGGCAAGCGGTTCCATAGTCCAGGCTTCCTGCCCCGCGCGGCCTCCTCCGCTGATTCGCGTAATCTCTATGCGTACCGGTACGAAGTGATAGGTAACGCTCGTCTGAGCCGATTGTTCGCCACCTTCGTTAACCACCACCGCTTCGAATTCGTTCAAACCAGGGACCAGCGATACTTCCATTCGATGTTCCCATTCGAACCAACCTTCCCGATTCGCCCGCACGTCACGTAATTGATCGACCTGCTCGACCATTTCCCGATTATGGAGAATCCGGACTTGTCGAAGCGGACTGCGCGAACGAGCCAGCATCACCACGGGGAATTGCGGTTGAGTGGTCATTACATTGGTTGCCGGACTGAGAAATTGGACCTCAGCCAACGGTGGAGGCTCGGGTGTGTATTCGACCTCGGCCACGTGAGCTTGCAGAGACCGACCATCTTGGTTGTGGGCCAAGACTCGAAACGTGTTGCCCCCTCGAACCACGGGAATTTGAGGTATGGTCACATTCCAGTTCTTCTCCCGGGCTTGCCACGAAATCTGCGTGGCTGTCACGATTCGGACTCGGCGGTCACCTGAGAAAACCTCGAGTCGTGAAGGAGGCGTCGAGGATTTCCCTTGCACCGACATGTCCACAAAGGGCGTTTCGCCAGGAGGAGTCACCAGAACCTCGGTGATTCGTGGTGGATGACGATAAATCACCACCACGGGGGCGGAGTCCTCATGACGCTCATCCTCGGGGCGACGGACCCGAATCTGAAGTTGATTCTCC
>JBJHCD010000970.1:0-2448 GCA_050485845.1 Pirellulaceae bacterium
ACCATATACTGCGCGTAGGTGTCCCAGGCTTGAATCTCCGCGAGTCGGCGATTCGACTCGGCGGATAGATAAGACTGAGTATACTCGTAGTCCACGGCGGTCACGCGATCGACGGCGTGCGTAAAGGCCGCTCCCCATTTTTGGAATCCGGCCCGTTGAATCACTCCTCGTTGATCGATCCAATCCCGGTACAGTTCCCACGCCCCGGTTTGCCAGCCATGCAGTATTTCAGCCGCCTGCCCAGCCGTTCCCGTTTCCCCGGAGGTTCCCACCTGTCCCGTCGTGGATCCAAGTCCAAGGAATGGCTCGAGTCGCATCCCCTCCGACCACTCGGTCATCCTCAGATCCACCAGAACTTCCGACACCGCTCGCTGCCATCTCGTCCCCAGGGTGACGATTTGATTCAGCCAGGCTGCTTCAATCGCTCCTTTCGCGCGATACTGATTCATGTTCGCCGAGGCCAGTTCTCCATGCATCGCCCGGCGAGCGGCGACTAGCTCCCTCTCCATCAAGGATTGGGCGGCCAGGACGAACCGCGTGTGAAACTCTTCGGCGGTAATCATGTCCGTGGTCCAACGATGCTCGAGTTGGGCGAGCCGAATCTGATGTTCCGCATTTGCATTGGCCATGGCGACTTCCCACTGCCGTGCCTGGGAATCAACCTGTTCCGATGCCGAGGCTCCAGCGGTTGCCACCAGGTACTGTTTGAATGCCACGGCGGCGTCCAGTTCCCATTGAGCCTCCGACGTGGCTCGCGCCCGAGAACGTGTCTGGTCGTGGTAGGCGGCGTGCGTCAACATGTGCTGGTCGGCATTGAGGACCGACATCTGAAACTTCCGAACAGCCCCCGAAGCTTCTCGAGCGAATGACTTGCGGGCGGCCCCGGAAGCCTGGGCGAAACCGATATCGACCTCCCCCCAATCGACAACCCGCTCGATACGAGCTTGAGCCAGGTCGAGAGCATGGCGATCATCGAGCGTGACCAGGTCGAATTGATAAGGCAGCAAGCGACTGGCGGCTTGACGCAGTTCATCTTCCAGGCTGACATCGCCGCTCCCCCATGGCTCGCCCCAACCGCTTGCAAGCCAGTTCCATTCATCAGCTCGGGCAAGCTGATTGAGGAGTCCCTGCTTGGCCATGATGAGTCGCTGGAGACTTTCTTTTTGGGAAACGCTGACCGAATTCTGGAGGTCCGCGATGGCGCGAGCCATGGCAATATCCCCATCGGCCATCATGGTCGCCATGGCTTCGACCCAGCGACGTTCGGCTTCGCTCATGGCGATCGCATAGACAGTCTCCAGTCCCTTGTTCACCTGGGCGAACAGAAGGCTTGCTTGACCACGCTCCTCGGCCAACTCCACCCCGGCCGCTCCGACCTGTCGGGCTCGCTGCACCCCGGCTTCCCCGACCCGTTCTGCTCGCTGAATCCTGGCCGACTGCAGTTGGGTCTGCCAGGCCTGTTCGGCCTGCTGACTGATGGCCTGGTATTGTTGCTGGGCTTCGCTCCATGTCGAGCTTGGATCGCCATCGGCTGGTGGAGTCTGGCCGGCCACGTGGAGTTGAGCCACCCCCCGCGCCATGATGGCGAGCCAATTCGCTCGAGCCGTCGCGACCGCGATCTGGTACTGACCCTCCGCCGCCGTCGTCTCTCGGGTTGCCGTCCCATTCGCGGCGAGACTCTGCCGATGAAACTCCGACTCGGCGTTCCAGTTTCGAATCTGCAAATCCGCCCGATTGGCCCTCTGCGACGTGGCCCGGCTGACCACGGCATCGGTGAGACGATTCAAGTATTCGAGTTGAGCTTTCCGAGAAGACTCCAACCCCGATTGCAGAATGCCGGCCAACCTTTCGAGCCACTGGTCGTCGTGGCCGGCCAGATCAGAGAGGACCTGCTCCAGCTCGGACTGCAGATCATTCCTCCATGACAAGGTGCCGGTCTCTTCCAGCTCGGCGGTGGTCTCGGGGTAGAGTCGCAGCCGGCTCTGCGGATCGCCGGTTAAGTCGGGATCGGATGGTGAGAGCGAACCATGGGAATTGTCTCCGCCGGCAAACAGAAATCCTTCCGGTGGGATTGGAGCGTCTGATGAGTCGATCCATGCCGCATGTAGATCTTGCCGTAACCTCTGATGGTCTTCATTCTCTTGCTGCCGCTTCGCCGCGGACGTTCCCAGCAGCCATTGGAGTTCGGCCAACAGATGCTGCCGATCAAACTCGGCGCGGGTATGGTCGAGGCTGTCCGCCGTCATCCGCCAAGTGGAAAGGTTGGATTCCGAAAGCCGCCGCTCCGCGTCATGAATCGCTTGAGCCTCGGACTCGGCCGCCGACGTCCAACCATGAACACGCTGCTGATTGGCTCCGGCGGCCTGCTGTGTGAACTGGACATCGGCCACCGCCAAGGCATCGGTTCGACTGACAAACGCGTCTGCTTCCCGTTGACGTTTTTCCCGG
>JBJHCD010000971.1:0-2440 GCA_050485845.1 Pirellulaceae bacterium
TCATGCCGATGGTCGTCCCCTGGGTAAAGAACTATGTCGGTAATTGGGACGTGATCCTGCTGATGTTTGGTGCCACATTCTTTGCCGCCGCCGTCTGCTGGATCCTGCTGAAGCCGATGGGAACCATTTTCGACCAAGCCCTCTTGTGGCGTCCCGACGCGAAGTAACCCCGTCTTCTATACCTCCATCGGTCACACCGAAAAACACGGCTCCGACGCCACAACAAAGAAGTATTCCATGAAGATTGAAGCGATTGAAACTCTCGTCTGTCACGCCCGGATGCGGAATTGGATCTTCGTCAAAGTCATCACGGACCAGCCCGGCTTGCACGGTTGGGGTGAGGCGACTCTGGAATGGCATACTCGAAGCGTGGTGGGGGCGATCGAGGACCTGGCCGAGCTGTTGATCGGCGAGGATCCCACGCGAATCGAGTACTTATGGCAGATGATGTACCGCCAGCACTTCTGGCATGGACACGGCATCGTTCGCTCCACCGCGATCGCCGGAATCGATATCGCCTTGTGGGATATCGCGGGCAAGGTGGCGGGAATGCCCTGCAGCAAATTGTGGGGCGGCCCGGTGCGAGATTACGTTCGCACCTATTGTCACCTTGGGGGCGGCAACATGGAGAACTTCTACGAAACTCGAGCGGATGATGCAAAGCGGTTTGCCGAGTTGGCTCGGGAGGCGGTCGCCGAAGGCTTCACGGCCTTCAAGAGCATGGCGGTTCCTCCCACCATGCCGCTGGAGGGACTGCGGCCGATTCGAGCAGCCGAGGCGGCGGTGGCCGCGATGCGAGAAGCCGTTGGTGAGGGGATCGATATCATGGTCGATTGTCATGCCCGACCCTCCCCCACGATGGGTTTGAAGTTCGGTCAGGCACTCGACCCGTACGGACTCTACTTTTTCGAGGAACCCTGTTGGCCGGAGAACTTGGAGGGCCTGGCGATGATCAATCGAGCCCTCGTGACTCCGGTTGCGACGGGGGAACGCCTAACTCACCTGGCGGCATTCCGCGACCTGTTCGCGGCACGGGGATGCGAAGTCTGCCAGTTGGACATTACGCACTGCGGTGGTTTGACCGAGGCCCGCCGCATTGCGGCCCTGGCGGAGGCTTACCGAATCTCACTCGCCCCCCATAATCCTCAAGGCCCGGTCAGCACGGCGGCGTCCCTGGAATTTGGTTTCTCGCAGCCCAGCTACGTCATTTGCGAGACGGTACACGCCGACGTCCCATGGCGACAGGATATTGTGGAGGAGGGGTATCGGACGGAGCCCAAGGGGCGAATTGTCCGTCCGAATACCCGCCCGGGTCTTGGAATCAGTATCAATGAGACGGAAGCCAAGAAACACCCCTTTCAACAAGAGATCCCGCAGCGAGTCTTCCACCCTGACGGGAGCATTGGGGACTGGTAACCAGCGGGAGAGTGCGGAAGTAGCCGTTTCGGAACGGATGGGAAATGGGGAAATGGAAGAAGGGGGGGACGGGACGCGGGGAGGAAGAAGAAACAGGGTGAATGGGGAAACCTCCGGTGTCCCGCTGTCCGGCGAGTTGGGAAGATGCTGGTTTACGTTTCTCGATATTTGCGGTATCGTCAGCAATTCACCCGGAACGATGCCGTTGCCTAACTGCTTTGGGAGACTAGTTCATGAGCTTCGCTTCTCAGTGCCAGGAAGACGCTCGGGCTGCCGTGGCTCAAATGGTTTTCGACCAGGTTCGCTCCCTCCTCCCAACTGGCGTGGAAGCCGACCTGACGCTCGACAGTTCCCTATCGGAGCTAGGGCTGGACTCTCTGGCTCGGATGAGTGTCGTCAATCATTTGGAAGAAGTCTATCGGATTCGGGTACCGGAAGAACTTCTCTATGACATGGAGACCTGCGGCGACTTGGTGGATTGCATCGAGTCACTGATTCCTCAAGGGAGTTCTCGTCGAGGAGTAACACCGCTCATTCCGACCCGCCTGGCCCCCACGGTCAGTATCGCCCCGGTCCCTCGTGAGCTTCACGTGGAGGATTATGATGTCGCTCAGTTTCCGGAATGCGTGGCATTTCACAAGCGGGTCATGGATGCGACGGCCGCTGGGTTCGAGCTACCTTTTTTTCGAACCAAGGAGCAAATCGCGGGACCGGTCGTCCGGGTGCAGAATCAAGACCTGATCAGCTATACCAGCTTCGACTACTTGGGGTTGGCCCGGTCTTCCGAAGTGAAGAAGGCGGCGAAGCAAGCGATTGACCAATTTGGAACGAGCGCCTCGGCCAGTCGACTCGTGGGGGGCGACAATTCCATCATTTCCACGCTGGACGAGGAGCTGGCGCGATTTCTTGGGGCCGAGGCGGCGATCATCTTCCCTTGCGGTTACGGCACCAATGCGTCCGTCTTTTCCCATTTGTTTGGGGCCGAGGACCTGATCCTCTATGACGAATTGGCTCACAACAGCAT
>JBJHCD010000972.1:0-2106 GCA_050485845.1 Pirellulaceae bacterium
GGACGGGAACTTGGAGGTCGCGAATAATTTCGAGACTGTCCCGCATGGCGAATGCAACCCCCTCCATGATGGCTCGAGCCAAATGGCCGCGAGTATGCTTCAGCGTCAGCCCCACGAAGCAACCTCGAGCATCCGGGTCGGCATGCGGTGTCCGCTCGCCAGCCAGATAGGGGAGAAAAAACAGTCCTTCGCTTCCAGGGGGAATCGCGGCGGCCTCCTCGTTCAAGACCTGATAAGGGTCCTTGCCGGTGGCCGCCAAGTCCTGACAGAACCTTTCCACGAACCACTGCATCGCCCCTCCCCCCGTCAGACTCACCCCCATCATGTGCCACTTGCCTCGCACGGCGTGACAGAATGTATGAAGCCGTCCCGCAGGATCGACCTGCACTTCGTCACTGTGAACGAACATGATGCCCGAAGTGCCGATGGAGGTGGAAAGGACGCCCGACTTCACGACCCCCGTGCCAATGCCGTTGGCGGCACAGTCCCCGGCACCACCGACCACCAGACAATCGGTCGTCAGCCCCAACGCCTCGGCCGCCTCGGCCGACAGCGTTCCGGTCACCTCCTCGGACTCATGACAGCGGGCGAAGAGGTCGATGTCCAGTTCCAATTTCTCCAGCAGTTTCTTCGACCAATTTCGTTTCTTGATGTCCAGCAGCAGCATGCCGCTGGCATCGCTGACATCGGTGGCAAATTCCCCGGTCATGCGGCGGCGGACGTCGTCCTTCGGGAGGAGGATCTTGGTGGTGCGAGCGAAGTGGCGGGGTTCATGATTGCGGAGCCAGAGAATTTTCGGAGCGGTAAAGCCGGTCAGCGCCGGGTTGGCCACCAGCTTGATCAACTGCCGTCGCCCCCCCACTCGCTCTTCCATCTCGGCACATTCCGCGGCTGTCCGCTGGTCATTCCAAAGCAGTGCCGGACGAATGACCCGCTGGTTCTTGTCCAGGAAGACCGAGCCATGCATCTGTCCGGAGAGCCCGATCGCTCGGACATCTCGGCCCGCCACGCCCGCCTGCTCGACCGCCTGCCGCACGGTCTGGATGGTCGCCTTCCACCAATCCTCGGGGTCCTGTTCACTCCAAAGCGGCTTGGGGTGATGGAGGGGGTAGGAAGCATTCGCTTCGGCGAGGATCTGACCGGCCTCGTTGATCAACAGAGTCTTCGTGCCGGATGTGCCGATATCAATTCCCAGATAGACGCTCATTTTCTCCCCTTGGCCACCAATTCCCTCATGGTGCGCGACAGAATAGGATTGGAAGACTCGCAGCCGGCGACTCGCCAGACCTGCCGGCTCCGAATGACCGCTCGACCCAAATGCCCCGGAGCGGACGAAAGACGAGTGTAGAAGTGGGTGGGGTTCCTTTCAACGGGCAGAGAGAAAATGCAGAGCAGCCAAGGGGAGCGACCGAACATCGAACCAGCCAGTGCCGACGACCATGGGGCGGCAGGCCAGACGCGTGGCCCCTCGGTAGGCCGCTCGGATGGCCGATCCCGTCGCGACTTCCTTCGGACCAGCGGATGGGGAATCGCGGGCTGGGGGGCGACATGGCTGGCCGGTTGCCGGCCGACGGCAACGCCTTCCGGCGGGCCCTCGGAGCCTGAGGAACCGTTGGAACTCTCCCAGCGCCTGATGGTGGTCGATGATCCTTTTTTGGCGGAGTCGATACGGCGGCAGTGGGAATTGCGGGGCGAAGGGGACTTGGAGGTCGTGTCGGTCACTTCCAGCGAATTGCTGGCCGATGGGAGCGGTCCCACCACCGACGGAGTCATCTTTCCGTCGGGACTGCTTGGTGAAATGGTACGAAATCAATGGCTCCTCCCCTTCCCGGAAGAGATGCTGCAGGATGGGAACCTGGACTGGAGAGGGATCTTCGATTCCCTTCGCCTCCGCGAGGCCACCTGGTCGCGGACCGTGTACGGTGTCCCCCTCGGTTCTCCCGTCTTCCTGCTCTGGTATCGGACGGACGAGTGGAGTCGACTCGATCTGGCTCCTCCCCGAACGTGGTCCGAGTACCTTCAGGCCGTCCGCCGGCTTCGCGAGGAATGGGGGGACGAGACGGAAACGGCGGCGGCCCTCGAACCGTTGGCGCCCGGTTGGGGGAG
>JBJHCD010000972.1:2116-2427 GCA_050485845.1 Pirellulaceae bacterium
GGGTATGCCCGCAGCCGAAGTTTTCTCGCCAGCTGGTTCGATTCCATCACCATGAAACCGCTGGTCGATGGCCCCCATTTCGTCCGGTCACTCGAGGAGATGGCGATCACGTCGGGTGGACCGGCGGCGCTGGAAATGACCCCCAGCGATGTTTGGGAGCGGTTCGTCGAGGGGAAGGCTTGGACGGCGGTCACGTGGCCGACGACTCGGCAGCGACGATCGCTCGAAGGCGTCTCGGCGACGGACCCGGCATCGACCACTCCCTTGGCTCGTGGTTCGATTGGAGTCAGTTCGTTGCCGGGGGCGAGCCA
>JBJHCD010000973.1:0-2420 GCA_050485845.1 Pirellulaceae bacterium
GTGAATATGCGGGAAGTTCGCGAAGAATTCACTCGACTCATCCACCGACATCGCGAGCACGTCAGCGATTGTTCGGCCCCGGTATTGGACTTCCAGGGTCTGGCGATTGAAACGAGCTCCCTGGCATTCGCTGCAGACGACATACATGTCGGCGAGAAAATTCATTTCGACTTTGGTGACACCGTGCCCCTGGCAATGTTCACATCGCCCCCCTTTCACATTGAAGCTGAACCGGCTTGCCCGAAAACCTCGCTGCCGCGATTCTTTCGCCTCCGCGAAGACTTTTCTCACTTCGTCGAACGCTCCCATGTAGGTGGCGGGGTTGCTCCGTGGCGTCCTTCCGATCGGGGACTGGTCGATTTCGATTAGTTTGTCCAGATGCTGGGTTCCGCGGAGACGGCCGTGCGGACCGGGTCGCGCGGCGGTCATGCCGAAATGCCGCTGCAGGGCCCTGGCCAAGGTTTCGGTAATCAGCGAACTTTTACCCGAGCCGCTAACGCCCGTGACACAAGTCAGGGTTTGCAGGGGAAAAGTAACGTCGATCTCGCGGAGGTTATTGGCCGACGCTTTCTCCAGCACCAACGCGCGGCTCTTGACGAAGGGCCGCCGCCGAGTGGGAACTTCGATTTGCAAGCGCCCCTTCAGATACCCTCCCGTAATGGAATCCTCGCGATCCATGATCTCCTGGGGAGTTCCCTGAGCGACGATCCGTCCCCCCTCCGATCCGGCGCCGGGTCCGACATCGATTATTTCGTCCGCTTGCCGCATGGTGGCTTCATCATGTTCCACCACCACGACCGAATTCCCCTGCGACTGCAAATCCCGCAACGCCTCGATCAACCGGTCGTTGTCGCGAGGATGCAGTCCGATACTCGGCTCGTCCAGCACGTAGCAGACGCCGATCAAGGCCGACCCGATACTGGTGGCCAGACGTACTCGCTGCAACTCGCCCCCACTCAGCGTGTCGGCGGATCGGTTGAGTGTCAAATACTCGACACCCACCTTTTCCAGGAACTCGAGCCGGTTGCGAATTTCATTCAGGAGAGGATCGGCAATCGGCCGATTCTCCTCGGAGAACGTCAGGTTTCCGAAGAATTCCCGAGCCTCTCGGACATTCATTCGAGTTAAGTCGAAAATGTTCTTGCCGGCAATTCGGACGCTATTGGCGGCGGGTCCCAGCCGTGATCCGCCGCAAGCCGAACAGACGACATCCGCTCGATACCTTTCCAGTTCCTCGCGCCGTTCGGCTCGAGTTGCCGTGACATACTCCTTTTCCAGAATGGTCAGCAAACCGGGGGACTTTTTTCCCTCGTCCTCGAGGAGTCGCTGCCGAGCGGCTGGAGTCCACTGGTTCCAAGGCCGATCCCAGGGAAGGCGTCTCGTCTGGGCCAAGGCTTCCAGCGCCTCGCGCGACTTTTTCCATTGGGATGGCTTCAGGTGGCTCCACGGAGCGAGTGCTCCTGATGACGGGGCAAGACTCCCGTCCGGAATGATCAACTCGATGTCGAACTCCTGCCGCCTCCCGAGGCCCTCGCACTCGGGACAAGCTCCATAGGGACTGTTAAAACTGAACGTGCGAGGTTCGATCTCCTCGTAGCTAATTCCACACTCGGGGCAAGCACACTTCACGCTGTATAATTCATCCCGCCAGATCCCCTGCGGCGCCTCGTCGTTCGTCTCGGAAGGATCGTGATGGCAGGTCATCAACAAGCCATCGCCATGCTTGAGAGCGAGTTGAGTCGATTCGGAGATGCGATTTTCGATCCCAGGCCGGATGATGATCCGGTCGACCACGGCATCGATGTGGTGAACTTTTCTCGGTTCGAGTTCAGGGATGTTCTCCAGTTCATACAACAGTCCGTCCACTCGTGCTCGCACGAACCCCGCCTTGCGAATCAAGGCGATGATATCACGGTGCTGCCCCCGGCGGCCTCGAACCATCGGAGCCAGAATCATCATCTTCGTCCCCTCCGGCCTGCTCAACAATTGCTCCTCGATCTGCTCGGGAGAAAGCTGCTGAATTCGAGCGCCGCAGGCATGGCAAGAGACGTCGCCGAGTCGAGCGAAGAGGAGACGGAGATAGTCGTGGATTTCCGTCACGGTCGCCACGGTGCTACGCGGGTTGTGACTCCCCGGCCGCTGATCAATGCAGATCGTCGGCTGCAGGCCGTCAATCAAATCGACGTCCGGACGTTCCAATTGATTGAGAAATTAGCGCGCGTAATTGGAAAGCGTCTCGTTGTATTGTCGCTGCCCTTCGGCAAACAGCGTATCGAAGGCCAGGCTGCTTTTCCCCGACCCGCTGGGGCCGGTGATCACGGTGAGTCGTCCCCGGGCGATGTCGAGATCGACATTCTTAAGATTATGGACTCGAGCACCCCGAATTCGGATGACGGGGCGACGCTGGGTCTGCTCACGGT
>JBJHCD010000974.1:0-2419 GCA_050485845.1 Pirellulaceae bacterium
TGTTGATCGAAACGCCCCACCACTTGAAGAACAACGCTGTCGTTAGAATCGACAACGGTATGGCGGTGAGCGTGATCGCGCTGGTACGGAAATTCCACAGGAAGATGAACAACACGATCACCACCCAGAGCGCCCCATCGCGGATCGCCTCCAGCACGTTTTCGATGGCCACGTCGATGAAAGTCGCCTGCTGAAATACGTGAGAGTCGATCTTTACATCTTCGGGAAGGGTCCTTTGAAGCTTTGCCAGTTCGGACTCGATCCGCCCAGTCAGCTCGAGCGTGTCGGCTCCTGGTTGCTTTTGGACGGACAGAATCACCGCCGGCCGCATGTTGACGCTGCCATCACCTCGTTTGATGGGACCGGAGTGCCGAACATCGGCGACTTGCCCGACGGTGATCGGCACCGGACCGCTCAGCTTGATGACGGTTTGTTCGATGTCTTTCAGACTCGTCGCGCGGCCCACGATCCGGATCAGTGATTCTTCGTCCCGCGCGAGCAGAAATCCGCCGCCGGTAACAGCGTTGGACTGCTCCACCGCTTCGGTCAGTTCATCGAGCGTCACGTCATGGCGGGCAAGCCGCTCGGGATTGGTTAACACCTGGTACTGCTTGAGTTCCCCACCCATCACTGTGACTTGGGCGATCCCGCTGATGGAGAGCAGCCGTCGCCGCACGATCCAATCCGCCAGTGTGCGCATTTCCATGGCGCTCGTTTGAAGCTCCTCATCGTCCTCTCCGTCCGAGTACATCCCGATGAGCAAAATTTCGCCCATGATCGAGGTAATCGGCGTCATGACGGGGTTCGTGCCGCGCGGCAATCCCTCCCGCACCAGCCCGAGCTTCTCCGCCACGGTTTGTCGCGCCTTGTAAATGTCCGTGTCCCACTCGAACTCGACCCACACGATGGAGATGCCGATTCCCGAAGCGGACCGCACTCGCTGCACACCATGGGCCCCGTTCATCGACGACTCGATCGGGAATGTCACCAGTGTCTCGACTTCCTCCGGTGCCAGCCCATGCGCCTCGGTCATGATCGTCACCGTGGGGCGATTCAGGTCGGGGAAAACGTCCACGGAGAGTTCCGACGCCTGATAGGCGCCCAGCAGCACGAGCACCACGGCGCCCGCCAGAATCAAGAGACGGTTCTTGAGCGAAAAGGCGATAATATGGTTCAACATGACATGGACACTTCCCGCAGCGGGATTTCCGGCCCTCCGCGGGGCCTTACTCTTGAAGTACAGGAACCGTGGCAATTGGGCCGCGACGGGATTGCGAGGCAAACTGAACTTCGGCCACCATCCCTTCTCTCAGGTTTTCGCCGGGATTGGCGACTTCCATCCACACTGAAAATACCCGGGCCGACGAATCCAGGGCCGGGGCCGTACGAATCACTTTTCCGATCTGCTCCAAATCGGGGCGCGCCGCAAAGCGAATGGCGGCAGCCTGTCCGACTTGGACATGCTCGGCATGCTGCTCGAATACGTAGCCCTCGATCCAAACCCGGCTCAAGTTCTGAACTTCGAACAGTGCATCATCGGCATGCACGACCTGCCCCAGCACGACGTCGAAGTCGGCCACGCGGCCCGCCGCCGAAGCGCGGACGGGAACCCTCGCGAATACCACGTCCACGTCGGATTGCGTCAGGTTGATACGGCGCAGTTGCTCGATCGCTTCCGGTCCGAGGCCCACCGTCGCGAGTTTACGTTCGACATTCCGTAGCGAGTACTGCAACGTCTTCCGCTCCGACTCATGTTCCCAGAGCTGCGATGCCGGATAGATTCCCGAGCCAGTCAGCGGTCCGACCCGCTGGATCACGTCCATGATCCATCGCAGCTTTTCCTGTGTCTCCAGTAGTTCAAGTTGCAGATTCCGAAGTTCCTGGCTTTCCAGTTCTGCCAGGAGCTGTCCAGCTTCGACCCGCTTTCCCGGCTGGACGTGAATCCGGGCCACGCGGCCTTCGATCACCGGCGTGGCAAATGACTTTCCGCTCGTCGGCAGTTCTACCGCCGCCTGTATAACCGGAATGTCGGCCGAAATGTCCGACGCGGGAGGAGATGGTTGACGACTGGCTGTCGGAGACGGCGCGGAAGGGGAGGATGCCGAGATCGGCGAGTCCGCGTGAAACATCGAGGCCAGCAGCTTCGTTCCCGTCACGACCACGCGGTCGCCAGGGAACAAGCCATTTCGGATTTCCACTCGCTCAGGTGTTTGCAGGCCGATCTCGACCTCGCGCCGTTGGTACTTACCCTCGCCCCGTCGCACCAGCACGAAGGTGCGGCCCGGCACGTGGATCAACGCTGCCGTCGGGCAGACGATCGCCTCCTTGGCATGCTGAACCGTAATCTCCATGCGCCCCGACATGCCGGGACGCAGCCGTCCTTCTCGGTTGTCCACCCGCATCACGGTCTGCACGGTCC
>JBJHCD010000975.1:0-2417 GCA_050485845.1 Pirellulaceae bacterium
TCTCGAGTCCGGCCAGCAATCCTTCCAACGGCCCTCGCCCTTCCTCGCGATCCTCCCCCCGCAACACCTCGGCCGGTAACTCGGGGAGCCCTTGATCGGGGGCCGCCACGACCACCACGGGCTCGACCACCTCCCGCACGAGCCGAACGACGCGCTGGAGCATCAGCTCCTCTCCAAACGGCAGCCAGGGCTTCGGACGCCCCATCCGACTGCTGCGCCCGCCACACAAGACGATTCCACCGATGGAAGAGGCCATCCGCTTCTCCTTCCCTCCCCTGTTCACGAAAACGGGTCGACCGAGTCTCGAGCTTGACGGACAAGCTCAGGCAGCCCCGACCGAAGTGGAAACGGCGCGGGTCCAGATTTCTCCACGTCCCCCTTCCAACATGTCGCCGCTATGAAGTTCCAGCTCATGATTTCGCACCTCGTCGGGAACGGGAAAGTGCAGCTCGTCGAGTTTCCTGAGCATCAGAGTCAGGGCGAGCGGGCGAGATCGACAGGCATACCGAAAACTGGGGAGTAGATCGGGGGCCTCGGTGAGAAAGGCGATTGTACCACGATGCATGCCCGCGCCGTGCCGAATCCCGACCGGTCCGAACAGCAGGATTGTTCCGGCCAACATATTGAAGCCGATCAGGTCCCCTGCCTTTCCGCCGATGGCGATCAAACCGCGCCGCATGGTATGCCCGATTTCATTCCCGGCATCCCCTTCCACCAGAATGGTTCCTCGATTGATGCCTCGAGCACTTCCACGGTAAGCGGCCCCCACCAGGTGCCCCGCGCCACCGCGAACATGAATCAGACCCCCTCGCATTTCACCGCCCACCCAATCTCCGGCATCTCCTTGCACGTGAATCTCGCCCCCACGCATCTCGCTGCCGACATGCCGGCCGGCGGAACCGGTCACTTCGATCCGTCCACGACGCATCTTGGCGCCGATCCAATGGACACCGCGCAGATCCCCTTCCCAAATGCACGTTTCATCACTGGGGTCTCCCGAGACGTCGAAAAAATCGGCGAGCCGAGCGGGACGATTCCCCTCATAAATCGGCAGTTGCTCGATTTCAGCCAATGACTTGTCGCAAACCAGATCGGGCACGATTCCTTCCACTTCCAGAGGAACCGTCGCGCCACCTCGATATTGTAATTGCAGAGCCATATAAGTAATCCGTGAGTTAGAGTCTCGCGATGTATGCGTGCTGTTGTCTTTGAGCTGTCGTTTTCGTGCTGTTGCCTTCGCGTCGGAGTTTCGCGATTTTGTTTTTTTCGCGTTTCGTGGATAACGTCCCGCATCCCTGGGCCGGCGGTGATGACTGTCCATTGGAAACCGGCCCGGCCGCCGGCTCCAGTGGATGCGATTGTTCGTCGATTTGGAGCACTGTCAAGCTGAACCTTGATTGGTTGGCCGAAACCGAGGCAATACTCGCAGACGGATCCAAAGTTGTGATCGAGACATTCCTTGGTTTCGCAAGTTGGTTCGGGACCCAAATGCCAGTCCAAGTGATTGCCAACGAAGGGCGATTTCCGTTATTGGGAACGGAACTACTGGCTGGTCGCGAGCTGTTGATAAACTACCGAACAGCAAAGATACGTCTTACGTGAATCGCCGAACTTACTATTCTGGGGACTGTCGAGAGAAGACAAATCCAAGTTGTTCCAGTTGCTGCTGGATGGTTTCATTCTGTAACAGACTTTGAAAGGCCTTCACGGCGGAGCGTTCCGCTCGGCGGCGGGGGACGACGAAATCGAAGCGTTCTTCGGTGAGCGGCAAAAAGCCCAGGTCTTGCCGCTGAGCGGCATGGGCGATGGCCACGCCCCAGTCGGCTCGCCCCTGAGCGACGGCGGCCGCCACGGCATTGTGATTACGGGCCTGAACGCCGTAGCCGGCGGGCTGGAACCCTGACAGCAGCTGATCGATCAAGATCCGCGTGCCGCTCCCCTGATTGCGATTCACCATCATGCAATCGGGATCCCCGCGAACTCGGTCGAGTACCTCTTCGAGCGACTGCTGATCCAACCGGCCATCTCCGGGGCGAAAGACAATTCCCTGCACGCGACCGTATCCCGGAATCAACAACAGGTCGTCGGTTACGAAGGGAGAATTGTATCGTCCCGTGTCGGGATCCAGAAGATGAATCCCGGCCAGATCACATTCCGCTCGGCGAGCGGCATCCAGTCCGGCTGTCGAACCGACCGCGAGGAATTTGGTCAGCTGTCCGCGTAACTGCAGTTCCCCCAGGAGGAAGTCGAGTCCGAGGCAGTGACTGCCGATCACAACCAGATCCGCGGCCCGAAGATCGCGACCCAGTCGTTGGACTTCCACCCGACTTCCACTCTCGACCAGCTCCTCATGTCGAGGAATCGTCACAAACCCATCCGCTCGACTGAACGCCGTAACCGATCCGGAACCCTTCCCC
>JBJHCD010000976.1:0-1649 GCA_050485845.1 Pirellulaceae bacterium
CGACTCCGACCCCCTCGGCATCCGCCCCGGAACCGGATGCCCCCTCCTCTTCCCCCATCCCCATCGTACCCGGCATGCCCCTCCCCTCCCCCGCCGAATCGTCCGAACCGGTGGTGGAAATCGAACCGGACTCGGCCCCTCGCAGCGAGGAGTTCGAGCGAGCGGAAAGTGAAGCGGCCCGGTGGGAGAGAATTCTCCAAGAGATCCAAACCAGCTTGAGTGGCTTGGAACTACAGCTATCCACGACGGATCAAGTGTTGGAGTTGGAGCGGGGACTGACCGAAAACAGCCGTCTGACGCTCGATAATGCCGAGTCGTTACGGCGTCTCTACAGCGAGCGATTTCAGGAGGCGTCGCTCGCCGGCGCTGATACGGAAATCCTCCAGGAACTCCGTGAATCACTACGGGAATTCGCGACGCTCAGTCGCGAAACGCGTGAATTGTCGCGAGCTTCGGCGGATCGCGTGGCCACCTTGATCGATGAACGGGGCTACATCCTTGAGGCACTTGCCACGCGGAACAAGGACTTGGAACTGGCGGAGGCCAACCTGACTGACGCGCGACGAGAGGTGGCTCGAGTCGTCAATCCGTTCAATCCCCGCAATCTGTTTCGCTGGTTCTTGGACCATGGCCCGCAAGTCATTGCCATCTTGCTGGGAATGGTGCTGCTGTACTTCTTCGTCGAAATCATGGGAAGCCGCATCGTCCGCATGCTTGCCAGTCGTGGTGTGCGAGGCTCGAAGGAGGAGCGGCTGAGCCGAGCGAGTACGCTCGTCAGCTCATTCCGCCAAGCCTCCACGCTGGCAATCATCGTCGGCGGCTCGATCATGATCCTCGACGAAATCGGTATTCCGATCGGACCGCTCCTGGGAGGTGCCGCCGTGCTCGGCTTGGCTGTCGCCTTCGGAGCCCAGAACCTGCTGAAGGATTTCTTTCAGGGGTTCATGATCCTCCTGGAAAACCAGTACAAATTGAACGACGTGGTGCAGATCGGGGCCCATTCGGGGTTGGTCGAGCAGATTACGTTGCGGACCACCGTGCTCCGGGGACTCGATGGGACCTTGCACTTCATTCCCAATGGCCAGATCGAGGCAGTCAGCAACATGACCCATGGCTGGTCGCGAGCCCTGTTTGACATGCCGGTCGCCTACAATGAGGACGTGGACCGAGTCATCGAACTGCTGCTGGAAATCTGCAACGAACTGCGAGCCGACAAGAAGTATGGGCACCTGATTCTCGAGGACGCGACCATGTTGGGCGTGGATGACTTCGCCGACTCGGCCGTGATCATCAAGTTCTTCATCAAGACGATCCCCCTGCAGCAATGGGCCGTCCGCCGGGAACTCCTGCGTCGGATCAAGAACCGGTTCGACGCCGAGGGAATTGAGATCCCCTACCCCCACCGCACCCTGTACTTACGCTCGGCCGACGGCGCCCCACTGGAAAGGTCGCTCAGCGAGTCCTTCGCCTCGAAAAATAATGGAGAAAGCTAGAGTTCATTGTCGGTCGGAAAGTCACCCCACTCGTCGGCGGTTTACAACTCGCGCTCGACATCGGCCCCGGCCGTGCGCAATAAGTCGACTTGGTTGCCGGCGAATTCGAAGTAAACGCGGAAGTGTAGTTTCCCCACGTCGTGCATGGAATTGGCC
>JBJHCD010000976.1:1659-2414 GCA_050485845.1 Pirellulaceae bacterium
CCGCGTCGACTTTGGCCGTTTCGAGATCGACTTCGGCGAGGTTCTTCTGGCGGGCCAGTTCCTGCTGGCTGGTCCGGGCTCCGGCCGAGTTGGGATTGATTGTGTTGAGCGCGGCGAGCCGCTGCGCGGCTTGTTGGAGCCGAGTTTGTGAGGCCGCCAGCCAGCGACGTCGATTGGCCGTGTTGATGCGGGCATCGCGCAGCTGGGAAACCTGCTGGGGAGGCGTGTCACCTTCGAACAGTAAACTCGTGATGTTCAGCTCGAACTGCCGCCTTGCCCGGGTCTCCACGCGAAATGTCAACCCCCGATCCTCCGGTGCCTCCCCGACCATAATCCAATAGTCTTGCCGCGTGGGAGAGAGATTGAGGGAATCACTGGGATACTTCCGAGTCTCCGGGAAGGGACCTTCGAGCGAGATCAACTCCAAGCGGCACTGCGTGGCCTCCGGGGCATGAGGAATATCCCAACGAATACTGGACAATCCCTGAGCGAAATTCATCGTGGGGGCGGGAGCTTCCACCGGCTGCAGCAGCGGAACGGCAAACTGCTCGATCTCCGCCGGCCTTGGCCAATGAAATGCTCCGTCATCGGGATCGAGCTGCCGAACAGCCTGCGGGAGACCGTACTGTTGCGGGATCTTCTGGACACCCGGGACTATGTGGAGTCGCTGGCACGCCTGAATCTTGCCCTTGGCAAGGACATCGGCGGAGAGCCGGTTTACGCCGACCTTGCCACCATGCCGCACCTCCTTGTGG
>JBJHCD010000977.1:0-2409 GCA_050485845.1 Pirellulaceae bacterium
GCATCCGCTCACGGCACGTGTCGTGGTGAATCGCCAGTGGGAACTTTTCTTCGGCGTGGGGTTGGTGAAGACCTCCGAGGATTTTGGAGTGCAAGGTGAGGCTCCCTCCCATCCGGAACTGCTGGACTGGTTGGCTTGCGAGTTCATGGAAAGTGGTTGGGATCTGAAACGATTGCATCGGCTGATTGTCACGAGTCGGACCTATCGGCAGGATTCCCGAGTGACCGCGGAATTGAGCGAGCGTGATCCGGAGAATCGCTGGTTGGCGCGGGGACCGAGATTCCGGTTGTCGGCCGAACTGCTGCGAGACCAGGCCTTGGCATTGGGTGGTCTCTTGACTCAATCGATCGGCGGTCCGTCCGTGAAGCCCTATCAGCCCGAGGGGTTGTGGGAAGAGATTGCCTCGGTGACCCACTACGATCAGTCGCAAGGTGCCGATCTCTATCGACGGGGGCTCTATTCGTATTGGAAACGGACTGTTGCTCCTCCATCGATGATGACATTGGACGCAACGGCCCGAGAAACCTGCCTGGTGCAGCGGACGCGCACGAACACCCCCTTGCAAGCCCTCACCTTGATGAATGACGTCACTTTCGTCGAGGCGGCACGGAATCTGGCAAGCCGTGTCATGATGGAAGGGGGGGATTCGGCCGATGAGCGGATGCAGTATGCGTTTCAGTTAGTGACCGCTCGGCAAGCCGACCCACATGAATTGGATGTCCTGTTGCGTGGGCTTGCCCGACACATCGCTCATTTTCGCGAAGACCCCGAGTCCGCTCGGGCCCTACTGACCGTGGGAGATTCTCCCCCACCAGCAGAAACGGACCAAGACCTGCCGGAATGGGCGGCCTACTCGGTCCTGATGAACCTGCTGCTGAATCTGGACGAAGTACTGACCAAGGGATGACAAGGAACTGACGAGGAACAATCGAGGAACAATCGAGGAACAATCGAGGAACAATCGAGGAACAATCGAGGAACTGACGCAGGGGGCAGGCGAAGATTTGGAATGAGAGCCAGGACCCCATGATAGTGGAGAACGGATGATGAGTCATGGAAAAATGCCCCCATTGCCGGGAGACTCGGCGTTGGCGAGGCTTGTGAATCGGCGTTGTTTTCTTCAGAAGACCTCGGCGGGAGTCGGCGCGGCGGCGCTCGGAACACTACTGGCCGAACCGAGCGTGGGAGATGAGTCGGCGGCGAGGATGGAAGGGCTTCCCGGGTTACCGCATTTTGCTCCGAAGGTCCGTCGCGTGATCTATCTATTTCAGTCGGGTGCCCCCTCGCAGATGGATTTGTATGATTACAAACCGGGACTGCGAAACATGCGAGCGACGGAGTTACCCGATTCGGTACGCCAGGGACAGCGGCTCACTGGGATGACATCGACGCAGTCTCAGTTTCCGATTGCCCCCTCCATTTTCCAATTCCAACAACATGGCGCAAGCGGCACCTGGGTAAGCGAGCTGCTGCCGCATACCGCCGCGATTTCCGATCGACTCTGCTATGTCCACTCGATGCATACCGAGGCGATCAATCATGACCCGGCGGTCACTTTCTTCCAGACCGGATTCGCTTTGGCGGGTCGGCCGAGTGTCGGATCCTGGTTGGCGTATGGGTTGGGGACGGAGAACCAGGATCTTCCGGCATTCGTGGTCATGATTTCGGGCCGAACCGGGCAACCGTTGTACGATCGCTTGTGGGGGAGCGGTTTCCTGCCTTCGCGATATCAGGGAGTCAAGTTTCGGTCACAAGGCGATCCGGTGCTTTACCTTTCCAATCCGGATGGAATGGACGTCACCACGCGTCGCCGGATGCTGGACGATCTCGCCGAGTTGAACGCTCGGCACCTGGACGACGTGGGGGATCCTGAAATCGCGGCTCGTATTGCCCAGTACGAGTTGGCATTCCGCATGCAGACCTCCGTCCCCGGAATGGCGGATATGTCCGACGAACCGGAGCACGTCTTTGATTTGTATGGCCCCGATTCCCGGCGTCCCGGGACCTACGCGGCCAATTGCTTGCTCGCCCGACGTTTGGCCGAGCGGGGAGTGCGATTCATTCAACTTTTTCATCGCGATTGGGACCACCATCTAGGCCTTCCCGATGGACTCGCTCGGCAATGCCGGGAGACGGACCAGGCTTCAGCGGCACTCGTCTCCGATTTGGCTCAACGAGGAATGCTGGACGATACGTTGATTGTCTGGGGGGGAGAGTTCGGGCGGACGGTTTACTGTCAGGGAAAATTGACCGCCGACGACTATGGCCGGGACCATCATCCCCGCTGCTTCACGATCTGGATGGCGGGAGGGGGAGTGAAACCGGGATTTCACTTTGGAGAGACCGATGAGTTCTCCTACAACATCGTCCGCGACCCGGTGCATGTGCACGACTTGCACGCCACCATGC
>JBJHCD010000978.1:0-2408 GCA_050485845.1 Pirellulaceae bacterium
GATTTCTCTGCGTCAAGCGGCGGAACGCGAAGTCACTTGGGACTGGGTGAGTTATCCAGACCTACTTGCTCCATGGCGATCATTCTTTCGGCCGCGAACGAACACGGGACGAAGCAAGGGTGTGTCATCCTGGCTTCCGTCCCTTTTTTGATGCGCGGATTCTAATCGGCGGAAGGGATCTTGCCGCATGGAACAAGCATTCCCCGTTTCCGCTAGGTGAGTTACCGAGTGTAGCCGCGATACTGCGGTCGAAACTCTTCGCCAAAACCGGGCAACGGTTGGGGAGTCAGCGTGGTCTGCGGCCCCGCTCCACGCAACCGCTCCAGCACTCGCGGATCGGCAAGATTCACGTAGGGGTAGTCTTCCAGGGTCGGCATGGTGAAGAGTTCATCGGGTGGCTCGCCCAATTGGTTGATGCGGTAGCCTCCCACGTCCACTCGAAATGCCATGGCCGTGGGTTGGCCGGGAGCAATGGAAATGTCGACCACGTCGGGCAAGGTGGTTCCGATTTCCGGATAGTGGCGATGTTTGGAGGCCTTGGCGGAGGCCAGAACCCGTCCCTGGCCATCGCGGATGGTCTGTTCGGTCACCCAACCGTAAATCGAATGCACGACGGTGACCTTGGTGACGGGATCCCCGCTGGGAGTGACTGTTTGGGAGTGAATCTCCAGCTCTCCCGGCCCGTGGGCATAGGGACCAGAATGTTGAGCCTGTGGGTCGAACGAAACGACTCCGATCGCTTCGATCAACCAACTCGGCTCGACGGGAAACAATTCTCGCGCGGGGCTATAGCGAAACTCTTCATGCCGAGCGAACAGAGTCGCCCCCATGCCATGCTTGGCCCAGACCCAGAACAGCTCGTCATTACTCCCCATGTCCAACTCGCGCGACGTCAGAAAATCTCCCTGAATCCGAAGTCGCCGAGGAATTTCCAAGTTCAGGGTCGCCTTCAGGGAGGGGGCGTACGAAGTGGAAATACGTACTCCCTCGGCCTGTAGCTGTCGAACCGGTGCACTATTTCGATTGATCGTGCCGATGACTTCGCTCAACGTCGGTGTCGTCGGAAAGGCGATCGGTGCCGGGGCCGACACGGTACGACGTGACCAGGGCATGCAGGTGGCCCCGGTCGAGGCCAGAAGGCAGACGCCCAACAGCAACCAACAACAGCTTCTCGCCGAGGAATTCACCATGGCATCCTTGCTCATGGCTCGCGGCAGTCCGCCAGCCGTTCCTGTCTTTCAGCCACTCAACCCATTCGACTCAATCATGGAGGGACTTCGCCCTACTGGAACAGAAGTCGAGCCAACTCCTGTTGAATCTCCTGAACTCGAGGTCCTTCGGGTGTCACAACGGGGATCCGGTATTCCGTTTCATTGCCGGGGCAATACAACACGAGCTGTTCGCCTTGCTCCCCCTCCGACTCGGAACCCTCCAATCGCAAGATCCTGCGTCGGACCATCAACAAGGCCAGCACGTAGCGGAGATCCTGTTGGTCGGCGGCCGCCTCCAGCTCCACAAAATAATGCAGCATGACTTCGTGAGGCGCCCACTGGACACGATTCTGTTCCGGCGTCGGAATGCGAGCTTGCCACCATCCGACCGCATTCTCGGGCGGTCCGTCCCAAGCCTCTTCGGCAAAGTCGCGACGTTCGATCGTCGAGGCTTCGCTGACCAAAGCCGAATAGACCAAATCGCCGGGCCGCAATTCTCGCTCGGAACGGGCACAGCGACGGGCACACTTCTGGATCTCAAATTCCATCATGTTTCGTTAACCGTGGGAGGAAATCGTTTCCAGCCGAGCCCACTCCGAGCGGACTCGTGGAATCCCGGGAGAATCCTAGAAGATCCCGCGAAATTGCTCAAGGCGAATTACAGCATGTCCAGTGGGTCGACGTCGGCCACCCACTGAATCCCCTCGGGAACATCCAGCTCCCCCTGAACCGATCGAATCCCCGTTCTCAGGATTTCCAAATCCGAAGCAGTCAGCAGGAAATGGAAACGATAGTTGCGTCGCAATTTGGCGAGAGGAGCCGGGGCGGGCCCGACAAGACGAGCGTCGGTTCCCTCCAGTCGAAGGCGAAGTTGATCGGCGAACTGTTCGGCAAACAGTTCCGTCCGCGTCAGATCCTCGCCACGGATGATGACCCGGACCAACCTGCCGAAGGGAGGGTAACCGAACCGCTCGCGATTAGGGAGTTCTTGTTGAGCGAAACGGACATAGTCGTGGTGAGCGGCGGCCACAATCGCTGGATGATCGGGATTGAAGGTCTGCACGATTACCTCCCCTTCCCTGCTTCCACGTCCCGTGCGCCCAGCGACCTGGGTCACCAGCTGAAACGTCTGTTCGGCCGCTCGAAAGTTGGGAAAGTTCAGCGTCATGTCGGCGTTCACCACGCCGACGACGGTCA
>JBJHCD010000979.1:0-2406 GCA_050485845.1 Pirellulaceae bacterium
AGTCAGGTTCGGCGCTCTTCGGATCGAGCGGCGGCTGGCCACCGCTGGGTGAGGCGAGCGTGATCTCGTAGCCGGCCTCCTTCAGCACATAGTAGGGAGCGGCCAGCTCTTCCAGCCAGAAGCCGGTTTTGCGGCCGGTGTCGCCGAGCTGGTCATGCGATGTCAAAACCATCAAAGCCTTCATCTTCCTTCTCCTTCGAATGGGAATCGGGTGGGGCCTCACCTCGAAGTGCGGTCAATCGGGCACGAGGTGTTCGTGCGTCTTCTCCTCAACATGCTGAGCCAGGAAGTTGCCAGTGAGCTGAGCGATCACGCTGGCGTGCGTCTCCAATGCGAAATGGCCCGTGTCAAGCAGATGAACCTGAGCCTCGGGCAGATCGCGCCGGTACGCTTCGGCGCCTGCCGGGAGGAACGCCGGATCATGCCGACCCCACACCGCGAGCAATGGGGGCTGATGGTCCCGGAAGTAAGCCTGGAATTCGGGATAGCGGTCCAGATTGCTGCGATAATCCAAGATCAGATCCAACTGGATTTCTTCCGCTCCAGGCCGGGCCATCAAGGCGATATCAAGCAGGTAGCCATCGGGAGCAAGTCGCTGTGGATCGGCTCCGGTTCGATATTGCCAGTTCTCGATCACCTCCGCCGAAAGAGATTCGCGGCAAGCCTCACGGTTTTCGGGACTTGGCTCCCGCCAATAGGCCTGCCAGGGGCCCCACGCGTCACTGAAACCCTCCAGATACGCGTTGCCGTTCTGGCTGATCAGAGCGGTTACTCGCTCGGGATGCGCGACAGCCAGCCGGTAACCGACAGGTGCTCCATAATCAAAGACATAGAGGGCGTAACGCTCCAGGCCCAAAGCCTGCGTGAATCCCTCGATGACCACAGCGAGGTTGTCGAACGTATAGTCGAACTCACCCCGCTCGGGTGCGTTGGTTTGACCAAAGCCCGGCAGATCCGGTGCGATCACCCGATACCGATCCGCCAGCATCGGAATGAGATCGCGAAACATGTGGCTCGACGATGGAAAGCCGTGGAGTAGCAGCAGCACCGGGGCGTCGTTAGCTCCGGCCTCCCGGTAGAACACGTCGATATTTCCGACTTGTTGGGTTTTGTAGGTCACGGACATTTCAGCTTCCTCAAAGTTTTCCGGGGCCGCGGTGGTTGAGATTGCGGAGTCAACTGCCAGAGTTGAACTGATTCAAAAGGTCAAAGTCGAGACTTCCTTTATGCTACTCCGCTACGGTCGTGGCGATCACCCCTGTCGCGTGGGCCTCGTAGGCTGGGTAGTCGGTAAAGCCCTTGGCGGCGCCGCCGTAGAGAGTAGTCGCGTCGAGCGGATTCAGCGGCCAGCCGTTGGCAATTCGCGCGGGCAAGTCGGGATTGGCAATAAAAGCGCGACCGAACGCGACCATGTCCGCGAGCCCCGTCCCGAGCAGCCGGGCCCCGCGTTCGGCGGTGTACCTGCCGGCATGGATCACGCCGCCCGAGTAGTTGTCGCGAACCGCTTGGCGGAAACTCAGAGGAAGTTCGGGCGCGTTGTCCCAGTCCGCCTCGGCGATCGACACATAGGCCACACCTGCCTCTTGGAGCACCTTGATCGCTTCGATATACGTGCGGTGAGGATCGGTCTCGACGAGCCCAATATAGATTCGATCCTGATCGGTGCTCTGGAACAGCGGTGTGAAGCGGACCCCCATTCGGTCGGCCCCGATCACTTCAGCAACCGCTGCAACAATCTCACGCAGGAATCGCAGACGATTCTCCAACGAGCCGCCATATTCGTCTGTGCGTGTGTTCGCGTGTTCCGAGATGAATTGGTTGACCAAATAACCATTGGCGCTGTGCAGTTCGACGCCATCGAAGCCGGCCGCAATCGCGTTCCGCGCGGCCTGGGCGTAAAGCTCAACGAGCTCCTTGATCTCGGGCACAGTCAGTGCGCGGGGCATCGGCGGCGAGACCAGCTTTCCTTCGCCGGGAGCGGTTTCGATGAATGCTTTCACCTTTTGTGGAGCAATAGCGGAAGACGCGATCGGGTCGGCTCTGTTCGGCTGCAAGGCATTGTGCGAGACGCGGCCAACATGCCAGAGCTGGGCGAAAATGATGCCCCCCTCGGCATGAGCCGCTTCGGTCACCTTCCGCCAGCCATCGATCTGCTCTTCCTGCACGATCTTGCTCTTCACTGGCGGATTGTCGACGACCGTAATCGGGAAGAAATAACCCGCTTGGTTCTCGTCGATTTCACCACCCAGGGCGATCCTCTGGCCATTCGCCTTGATGTCGTCGAGGAAGGTCTTGAGCTTGTCGAACTGCATCTTGTTCTGAACCGGACCGAGGCCGACTTCCGGATCAAGCCCATCCCCCACCTTGACCGTCTTGGCATAGTCGACGAACGCCTGCACAAACTCG
>JBJHCD010000980.1:0-2405 GCA_050485845.1 Pirellulaceae bacterium
GAAGCGGGACGGTTCGTCAAGTTCTACGAAGATGGGTTGAACGGCTATACGTACTTGGAAAAACTCGAGGACTGAGGTCGGCCCGGTCGTTCAGCAGTCGCCCCCGCCGCATGGTCCAGGGCCACGTCGACTCGCGGTGGTAGATCGAGTCGGCTACCGCCGGGTTGGCTTGAGCGTCTTTTGGACCACGGCCAGCCCCTCGACCAGTTGTTCGACTTCCTCGAGCGTGTTGTAGAGATAGAAACTGGCTCGAGCACTCGAGGCGATCCCCAAACGCTGATGCAAAGGGATCGCGCAATGATGTCCAGCTCGGACTGCGATCCCTTGTTGATCCAGCAGTTCAGCCACATCCTGCGGGTGAGCCCCCTGTAGATTGAAGCTGACGATCCCCCCTTTATCGGCGGGATCCGGGCCATAGATATCCACGCCCCCCAAGTCCCGGAGCTTCTCGTGGGCCTGTGTGACCAGGGCCCGCTCGTGCTGCGAAATGCGATCCAGGCCGATCTTTTCCAGGTACTCCATCGCGGCCCCGAGGGCGATCGCATCGGCGATGGGAGGCGTTCCCGCCTCAAATTTGAATGGGAGGCTTGCCGGCTCAAAGCCGTCCCAGCGGACAGTCCGAATCATGCTTCCCCCGCCCAAAAAGGGAGGCATCATCTCCAAACAAGACTCGCGGCCATAGAGGACGCCGATGCCGGAAGGGCCGAGCATTTTGTGGCCGCTGAAGACGACGAAATCAGCTCCCAGCTGCTGAACGTCCAGTAGCTCGTGGGGAGCACTCTGCGCCGCGTCCACCAGGGTCATGGCCCCCAACTCGCGGGCCCGACGAACAAGTCGCTCCACGGGATTGATCGTTCCCAGCATGTTTGAGACGGCGGCGACGGCCAGGACCTTGGTTCGTTCGGTCAGGTAGTTGACGAGTTCGTCCAAGCGCAGCTGTCCGTCGTCCGTGATCGGCAAGACGCGAATCTCGGCGCCGGTTCGAGCGGCCGCTTGTTGCCAGGGGACGATATTCGAATGATGTTCCATTTCCGTCAGAAGGATTTCGTCTCCCTCCTTCAGAAACGCATCACACCAGGAGCGGGCGACCAGATTGATTCCAGCCGTCGTTCCGGGAGTGAAGATCACCTCGTGAAAATGAGCCGCCTGAATGAACCTCTGCACGGTTTCCCGAGACCGTTCGTAGAGGTCGGTGCTTTGCTCGCTGAGAAAGTGGATTCCCCGGTGGACATTGGCGTAGCGATGTTCGTAGACATCGCGGAGAGCATCCAGGACTTGGCGGGGACGCTGCGTCGAGGCGGCGTTGTCCAGATAGACCAACGAATGCCGCCCGTGAACTCGAGTGGCCAGGATCGGGAAATCCTTGCGGATCGCGGCGACATCCAACGATTGTATCGCGGTATCCAAGTACGCTTCTCCTCACCATTCAATTCGATTAGCCTACAAATCACTCCGCCGTCTGGATGTCGACATGGGGGCCGAGTTCCGTATCCCCATGAAGTGTAGGGGCTTTCGGCGAGACCGACAATGGGCGGGAGCCGAGGAGATTACTTCGTCCGCCACAGCTGATGTTGGGGCATCTTCAGCTGCCGCTGAAGGTCGGCAATCTCGGCCAGGAATCGGCGGGCATCGACGGGATAGCCCGCCGTCGGTTTCAGCCGAGGAATCCGAGCGGACCAGAAGGAGTTGAAATCTTCCATTGCTAGTTCGCGGAGATATTTGGATGTCATGGAAGCCAAGGCCACGGCCAGGTTTTCTTCTCCCCGCATCGTGAAGTGGAATTCCCGTTTTCGTTCGCCTTCGCCACAGCGATACTGGCTGCACTCGCGGCTTTCTCGCACCGTCTCCAGCCAGTCGTCGGGAAATATCGCCTGCAATAATCCCCCGTAGCGATTTCTCCCTCCATGCTTGTCGCAGTACACGATCACCTGGCCCGACTTGCTTTGGACCAGGTCGTTCATCACGTCACGCACCAGCTCCAAAGTTAATCGACTCAGGACCTCCCCTTTGCTTCCCCAGCGGTCCAGAAGTTCGTTCCACTGCTCGGGAAACACCACGCGGCTTCGCAGGGAAACCAAGGAAACCGCCGCGCGGTCGCATTGGTCTTGGAGGCGACGGGCGTCCATCTGAACTTGCCGTGGTTCGACCGCCACGGGAAACGAACGCTCCCGGTCCTCCCACCAGGGGAGCCGTTTGAGGAGAATTGAGCTTCCCGGGTGGAGAAGTTCCCACGCCTCTCCCCAGGATCTTGGAAGGGGACCAAGCAGAGCGAGGTGAGCCAGAACGCCTCGCTCCAAGGCTCCCAAGCCGGTGCCGGAGGCGTAAAGTTGCTTGGAATCACCAATCTCGATGGGGAGGTCGGGGGGAGTCGGCAAGCTGGATTTGCGAGGTGCTCGAGTAGGGGG
>JBJHCD010000981.1:0-2392 GCA_050485845.1 Pirellulaceae bacterium
GCCATGGAAACCTCCGATCGAACTCTGAAGCGCCACCAGCAATGGAACAGCTCGGACATCCTGCTGGCCATCGCCGCGCGGGAAGACTTCTCCGCTGCTCAGGACACGAGCGCTAATGCCGAGCAGGACACGAGCGATAATCAGGACACGAGCGCCGAGCAGGACTCGAGCGACGCGGCACCGGCGATGCAATTGTTCCTGGGAAGTACCGACTTTTCGGTTTTCGAGTTTGTTCGTTCAGGTGACTCGCCCCAGCGTCTGGAATTCACGGGAGATCGGCATGCCAGTTACGTCACCAGCGTCGCGCGGTGCGGTGGCCAGCTAATCAGTGGCTCCTACGATGGCCGGCTGATTTGGTGGAACCTGGATGGACGAAAGGCGATTCGAGGCGTGACGGCACATGATCGCTGGATTCGCCGAGTTGTCGCGACTCCCGATGGTCGGCATATTGTGAGCGTGGCCGATGACATGCTCTGCAAAGTTTGGGACGCCGAAACGGGCGAGCTTCAGTTTACGCTCAGCGGTCACGCCGAAGAGACTCCGCACCACTATCCGTCGATGCTCTACGCGGTCGCCATTTCGGAGGATGGCCGGTGGATGGCGACGGCGGACAAGGTAGGGCATGTCGTCGTCTGGGATCTGGCGCAGGGCACGAGCGTTGTGAACTGGGACGCGCCGGAGTTCTATACTTGGGATCCCCGCCAGCGGATTCACTCCATTGGCGGGATTCGCAGCCTGGTCTTTTCTCCCTGTGGCGAGAAGCTGGCCCTGGGAGGTATCGGACAGATCGGCAACATCGACCACCTCGGGGGCCCGGCGCGAATCGAAGTCTTCCGTTGGCGGGACGCCGAGAATCTGCTCACTCGGGAAGACGAAAAACACAAGGGGCTGGTCGAGCAGATGGCGTGGCATCCCTCGGGCACTCGGCTGCTTTGCGCCGGCGGGGACGACAAGGGATTCATCTCGATCTGGGATTTGGAATCGGGAGAGATCGTCGAGCAGCAGGGGAGTGATGGACACATCCATGGTTTCGCCATGGACGCGGGCTGGACCTCGCTCTATACCGCCGCCCATCGCCGAATCGAACAGTGGGAACTGCCCAACCTCGACGATCGATCTCCCTCGAATTCCGATCAGGACGCGTGAAATCAGACGAAGGCTTGATCATTCGTCCGACGACGAACCGCCATCGCTGTCATTGCCACTTTCGCTGTCATTGCCGTCAGCCGAGGCAATGCCGACGGATGCCTCCACGTCCGCGGCACGATCATCCGCCTCCGTTACCTCGGAGGGATCTGGTCTGCGGGGGGGCGCCCAGTCGCCACGCTGGCGGAAGAAGCGGAAGTATTCCGAGTCGGCTCCCATGATCATGGTGACTTCCTTGCCCAGTGCGTCGGGATAGCTTTCGAGCGTCCGGAAGAAGGCGAAGAATTCGGGGTCTGCTCCAAAGGCCTCACTGTAGATTCGCGCGGCTCGGGCATCCGCTTCGCCTCGGATGATATCCGCGTCCCGCTCGGCCTCGGACTGGATCTCGGCCAGCATTCGTTCCGTTTCTCCTTCGATCTCGGCCGCTCGGCCTTGTCCCTCGGAGCGAAATTTCTCGGCGATTCGTTGCCGCTCGGCCGTCATACGCTCAAAAACTCGCTCCTGGACGTCCTGGACATAGTCAACTCGCTTGATGCGGATGTCGACCAGTTCGATCCCATATTGGGGCATTTGCTTTTGAGCGGTCTCGAGAATCGACCTGACCAATTCCTCTCGGCCGGTCTCCACTTCTTGCAGCAGAATCTCCTCGTCGGTCTCACCCACCACCAAGGCTCTTTCCAGATCCTCTTCGGAAATCTCCCAGTCCTTGGAGCGGACGATGTCGACCAGGTCACTGGCGGCAATGTGATCGCGGACCACGGAATCGAGAATGTCATTCAGCCGATTCTGTGCCCCCATCTCATCCCGGACACTTTGCAGGAAGGTAAGGGGAGAGACGATGCGCCAGCGGGCGGTCGTGTCGACCGAGATGAACTGTTCACCTCGAGTCGGAATCTGATTCGGATCGCCGTCCCAGGAAAGCAGCCGCTTGTCGACGCGGCGAACTTCCTGCACGAAAGGAATGCGAAAGTGCAGCCCCGGCTGGGTGATCGGTTCACCGACGGGAGCACCGAACTGGACCACGATCGCCTGTTCGCTTTCGTCGAGCGTGTAAGCCGAGGCGAACAGCAGTACGAGCAGGGCAAGCACGGCCACGGCGATCAACGGTCCGATCGCCCATCCGCGCCGCAAGCGGTGCTCGCCGCGTCCGGCGGCTCGGCTCGATATGGGAAAATGAATAGGAGTGTGCATCAGCGGGCTCCTGCGGGGCGTCCGGCGGGCGGGGGAGATTGAGGCGATTGCGACG
>JBJHCD010000982.1:0-2388 GCA_050485845.1 Pirellulaceae bacterium
GCCCCCCGAGGTCGGTGACGACCATGGTGACCCCGAGCGCGGGGGCGATGGCCTCCAGCGCCGAGTTCGCCAGGCTCGACGGGAGCAGCGCCGTTGCGGGTGGCGTGTGCGAGCCGGAGCCGATGCCGGCCGATCCCATGAAGACCTTTCCGGCTTTCGCATCGTAGACGAGCCCGGCCAGGGACTTGATCGGGGATCTTGCGCTGACCGAAAGCGATTCCGGCGCCGACACCGGCAGCGAAATCGCCTCGATCGACAGAGCAATGTCCAACTGGCCGTCACCTCCCACCGGAGAGAAATTGATCGTCCGAATCTGATGCAGGTGCGGCGAGCGATAGAAGTCATAGAGGAACTCGGTCAGCGTGGCCAAGCTTCCTCGTCCCCGAACGGAAAAATTCAAGACGCTATACAGCCCCTTGCGGCTGGTCGGTTCACTAGAATCGACATTCGGATTGGTGATGCCGGCTCGAGCCACGGCGTCGAGCAGCCAGGCTTGGTACAGCGAACGGGCGACTTCCACATGGGACGGGAGCGAACGCTCCTCCCAAGCTTCCACTTGACGGGCCGTCTGGCGGGCTTCCGCTAAACTCTGCTCCCGTGATTCAATATTCGCTTCCAACTGCTCAATCCGGGTTGCCCGCTCCTCCAGCGGTCCGCTCAGCACCTGTTGGATCAGCCAGTCTCCCAGGTACAAGGCGGCCAAGAGGCCAAGCGCCCCGTAAAGCAAAAACTTGCGTTTCTCGGGCGAACTACTCATTTCTTCCCGTCGCCTCCTCCTTTTTTCGAATCCGAGGGACTCCGTTCCATCAACCCGGCATCGACCGCATAGTCGTCTCGACTACGTGGCTTAATCGAAATCGCCGACTCGAAGTGCCAGGCATAGTTGTCTCCCTGCCCCCGCTCCTGAACTCGTTTGCTCCGAATTTCATGGAATGTGTCGCGCAACTGCTGTTCGAGCTTCGTAACCGTCGCCGGGTCGCGGACCACCCCTTGGATGTCGATGGCGCCCCCTCGATCTCGTGAAGGAGTTAAGGACATCCGCTGAATGACTAATTGGCTTTCATCCGGAATCCGACCAGAGAAATCTCGCAGCTCCTCCAGCCAATTGACCGACAGCGTCTCCCAGCCCCGCAACTCCTTCGCCAATTCCCGCTGCTTGGAAGTTCGCTTCAAGGTCTCATCCAGCTCGGAACGGCGAGCCTGCAGTCGAGCGATCTCGGCATCCATTTCCGAAAGCTGACTGCCGATCCAGTACCAAACTCCACCCACCAGCAGGAGACCGGCCGCAGCGGCCAGCCACATCACCTGCCGCTTTTCCAGTCGCCGAGGAGGACGCCGAGGGCTCAACAAATTGACGTCGGGGCGGCCCCCCGCATATCCACGCACGGTCGCCAATAACCCGAGAAACGCCGGGGCAATCACGGATTCGTCCGCCGGGGATTGCGCGCCGTCCACATTCTCCAAACCGGTACGAACATTCAGCAACTGAACCTCGGCCGTCATCTGCTGCTGCAGAAACTCGCCCAAGCCCAACGTCGAGTCATCCCCGAGCGTGAGCAGGACCAGGCGATCGATCGATCCATCCTGGAGCGACTGGGAGGGAGCGGCCACGAGCGTCCGCTTTACTTCCGCCAACACCCGCTGTAGCCACTGGTCGCGGTCGGAACCACTGGGCGGCCGAACCGTCCGCATCAGGACCGGATGACCACCGCTGACCAGCGTCATGTCCACACACTCCCCCGCTGGACAAATAATCAACGCCGTCTCGTCCACCGCGACATGCTTCATGACGAACCGCGTCGTGCCGAAGGAACGGACCAACAGCCGCTCACTCCGCAGCCCCGCCTCCTTGAGACTCGCCTTCAAGCTGCCCAAAGTTTCCGCACTAATGGCCGCCGCCAACGCTCGCCGAGACTCCCCTTCCACCATCGGAAACGGGAGGAAGTCCAGCGTGGAGTCCTCATTGATGGCGTGAGATTGCCTCAGCGCCTGATTGGCCACCATCTCCGGCAATTCCGCGACACTGGCCGGCGGAAGTTCGAGCAAGCAGGTCTCCACCAACGTCCGGTCCAATACGGCCACCGCGGCGGGGCGCCCCAACTTCCGCTCCGATAACCACGCCTTCAGCCACCGGCCCACTTCTTCACCAGCGGAGGATGGCGACATTCTCTCCTCCAAGGTGGTCGAACCACAGGCCAGCACCTTGACTCGCTCCCCCCGCTCCTCGCACACCACCGCTCGTGCCTCTCGCTGATCCCACTCGAAATAGACGACGCGAGGCATTCAACAACTCCGTTAATCAGGGGGGCAAACCAACGGGACTTCCGTCCGTGATGGGAATCCGGGGTGAATTGGGTTTTCATGATACTTGAGGGCGTGTGACAAACG
>JBJHCD010000983.1:0-2385 GCA_050485845.1 Pirellulaceae bacterium
GGGTCCACGTTGATGTAGGGATCCAGCTTCTGCATGCGGACATTCAAGCCTCTCCGCTCCAGCAACATTCCGATCGACGCGCTGGTCAATCCTTTTCCCAGAGAACTGACGACGCCACCGGTTACGAAAATGTGCTTGGTCATGAGCGGGCTATCGAGGCTGCGGCGAAAACGAGGATTCTAGCAATTTCGCGCGCGGCTGACAAACGCCCGATAGTCGGCCAAAGTATCGATTCCACTCGAGCGATGCGACGTGATTCCAACCAAGATGGAGTGGCCCGCATGCAACACGCGTAGCTGCTCGAGACTCTCCAGTCGTTCCGCGTCACAGGGGGGGAGCTGAGCGAAGCGGAGCAAGAAGTCGCGGCGATAGGCGTAGATCCCCAGATGGAGGAAGAAGTGGGGTGGTTCGGAATCAAGTAGCGAGTCGTCCCAATCCCGCACATAGGGGATGGGGCTCCGGCTGAAATAGAGGGCTCGGCCCTCCCCGTCCAACACCACCTTCACGCACGATGGGTCCTCCAGATCGCGGCGCGAGCGGATGGGGGTCGCCAGGGTGGCCATCGGTGCTTCGGGATGCCGCTCGAGCAGATCGACGACTTGGTCGATCGCTTCTCCCGAAATCTCCGGTTCATCCCCCTGCACATTCACAAGGATGTCGACGTGATCCCATCGGGCCGCCACCTCCGCCACTCGGTCCGTTCCACTGCGAGCCTCGGGACTGGTCAGTTGGCATTCGCCCGAGAACCCTACCACCTCCTGGGCAATGGTGACATCGTCCGTGGCGACGAGAACTCCCAGGGGACGAGTTGCCCGAAGCGCGGCCTCGTAAGTGTGCTGGACCAAGGGTTTCCCGGTCTCGCGGAGGAGCATCTTTCGCGGCAGACGCGTTGACGCCAATCGAGCAGGAATGACCACGTAACTGCGGCACCGCAATCGCAATGAGGAGGCTTGACCATCCATGGCCCGGTTCTCTCTGTTCGCTCAATGAAGGTTACTCGGTAAATTTTTCGATCGCTAATTGTTCAACTTCTCCTGCTTCGGCCGAGCGGATCATATTCCATTTCCCGGCATGAGGGCAGAGCAATCTTCGGGAAACGTGCCGCTCGATGAGGGCCCGGCCGGGGCATGAGGGCGGACTTGATTCTCCTCGTCGACCATCACAATCTTGGGCCGGTGAGCTCGAACTTCCGCCTCGTCCATCTGCGCGTAGCTGGCCAAGATCACCAGGTCCCCGGGGTGAATCAAGTGAGCGGCCGCGCCATTGATACAGATAACCCCCGAACCGCGGGGGCCGGTGATGGCGTAGGTGGTCAGTCGCTGGCCATTGGTCACGTCGTAAATCTGAACTTGTTCAAACGGCAAGATATCAGCTGCTTCGAGCAGCGCTTCGTCCACGGTGACGCTCCCCTCGTAATGCAGTTCGGCCTGAGTCACGGTGGCACGATGGATTTTCGATTTGAGTAGCGTGCGTTGCATCGAATCCTTTGGGGCTTTCAGGCCCCTCCTGAACAGGAACGGTCGGGGAAACTTTTATTCTACGAATCCCCCCCAGATTGTCGAACCCCAGCGTCATTCTCGCTCGACCGTTTCCGCACCTGCCGGTAAATCCAGTAGGCCACCCCCGCCATGGCGATGACCGTCAAGCCGTCGAAGACTCCCGTGCCTCCCAGTCCGTCCAGGGGAACCGCGTCGACTGGGGCCCCATCCACTTTGCTCCCCAGCCCAGGGATGTCCCACAGGTTCCGCAAACCGTAGTAGGCCAGGATGCCGAGCAGCACCCCGACCAGCGATTCCCCGGCGATGATGCCGGAGGTGGCAAGCACGCCGTGCCGCAGCTCCCCCTCGCTCGCTCGGCGGCTGAGTCGATGGTGGAGCCATCCGCCGATCAAAATGGGAACCGACAGTCCAAAGGGAAGGTAAATGCCGACCGCCACCGGCATGACGTGCAGTTGGAATCGACTTCCGGAGCGTCGGAGCAGCAAGTCGATCAGCAGCAGACTCAGGCCCAATCCCACCCCCCAGCCGACCATGTCCCAGGGGAGCGGCTTATCGCGAAAAAAACCTTCCGTCAGGGCGGCAAACAAGCCGGCTTGGGGCGCCGGCAGGTCGCGGCTACCAATGCCGTCGGAGGATTCGTGCAGAACCGTCATCACGGGTGCCATCACGACGGCAGCGACGCATACGCCCAGGATCTGCATCAATTGCTGGAGGCGAGGGGAGGCTCCCACCAAATGGCCCGTTTTCAGGTCGTTGCAGACGTCACCCGACGTGCAGGCGACGCAGCAGACGATACCGGCCACTCCCAGCGTGGCCAGAATTCCGTCCGAACCACCATAGCCAAAGACGGAAATCAGCAGCGCCGTTCCCAATACCGCGGTAATCG
>JBJHCD010000984.1:0-2385 GCA_050485845.1 Pirellulaceae bacterium
TCGTGTCCGGCTGCAGCTCTCGTCCCGAGGAGACCGGGAGCAGGCTCGGAGGGTTCTCGAATCCTCGCTACCCGACTCATTGACCGTACAGACGGCGCATGACCAAGCCGAATTGGTCGACAATATCTTGCGGGCGACCGAACAGGCCGTCCGTTTGGCGGGAGCTTTGTCCGTGGTTCTGGCTACGTTCATCATCGTGAACGTCTTGCGGATGAACTTTAGTGAACGTCGGGGGGAGTTGGCGATCCTTCGCGTGCTCGGGGCGTCGGTGCCGCAGATCGTGACGCTGCAGTTGCTGGAGGGAGGAGCGTTGGGGGGAGCCGGGGCAATGCTGGGAATCCCCGGTGGCGTCGTACTGGGAACTTCGTTGAGCCATGCGATGCAGTCGATGCTGGAAATTGACCTTCCTGGAATCGAGCTTCCCTGGACCAGCTTGGCCCTCTTGTTTCTGGTGGGCCCAATGATCGGCTGTCTGGGGGCGGCGGTTCCTGCCTGGGCGGCTCGCCATGTTTCTCCCGGTGAGGCCTTGCGTGAGAATGAGCTTCGGCAAGGGGAGCGGTTTCCGCGTTGGTCGGTGGTAGCCGCTGGTTTCGCCTGGATCATGGCTGTCACGTTGTTGGTCCTCATCATTCGCGAATCGTTGGCTCCCGAACTGGCCGTCCCCGCGGGACTTCTGATGCTGGCCGCTTTCGTGTTGGTGATTCCCGCCCTGCTTTCCCCGCTGCTGCGCGGCTTTGCCTGGTGCGGGCTGGATCGTTCCGGGTTCGAACTGCATCTGGCCGTTGAACAACTGTTGCGTCGGCCGACTCGAACCGGCTTGGCGGTCGGGGCATGTGTCGTGGCCGTAAGCGGCGGGTTGGGACTGGGGACCACCATTGGGAATCATGTTCGCGCCATCGAGCAGTGGCAGCAGCGGGCCATGGCGGGAGACCTGGTCCTGTTCGACTCCATCGCCGACGGTGACGCGGCGCTCGCCGCCGACCGAACACCGCTTCAATCCTCGCTGCAGCGGGATTCCCGAGTAGATCGGTATGAAACGCAGTGGCACCTGCCGGCTCAGCTGAATGGCCGTCATCTACTCTGCGTGTTCCGCCGACTGGACCCCGATGCTCCATTTCCTTGGAATCTCCCCACACGGCAGGAAGCCGTACTTCGCTCGACATTTGCCGACGGAGGCCTGATCCTGGGAGCCGGAATGGCACGACAGACGCAGCTCGAACTGGGTGAGACGGCTCGACTGGAAACCCGCGGCGGGCTGCTTGTGATGCCCGTGGTCGGAATCGTGGACGACTTTCTCTTGGATGGGATGGTCGCGTTTGTGGATTCGGATTGGGGGGCTGCTCGCTTGGATCTCGGATTGCCCGACATCTATATCGTTCACCTGAACGATCCCGGCGACGAGCAAGCGGTGACTCGGGATTTGGAGGAACATTTTGGGGGGGAGGGGATCCGAGTGGAGTCGTTCGGAAGCGTGCGGCGCCAACAGATTCAGGTGGTCCGAGGAATCACGGGAGGTTTGTGGGGGCTGATGGCCGTTGGATTGGCGGTCAGCGGCTTCGGGCTGGCCAGTACCCTGACGGTGAACCTGTTCGAACAGAAGCGAGAATTCGGCTTGCTGCGGATCGTTGGAATGACCCGATCCCAGAGCGTGCGGCTGGTCCTGTGGGAGGCCGCGTTGCTCGGCCTACTGGGCTGCCTCCTCGGATTGGTCGCCGGCGTGACGACCGCGTGGGTGATTCACTTGTGCGTGGAACCTCTCTTGGGCCGAAGTGTCCCTTTCTCGATCTCCGGATTCCTCGTCCTGGCCAATTGCCTCGGCTGTGCCCTCATTTCGCTGCTCGCCGCCTGGCTCCCCAGTCGCTTCATTCGCCGGCTCGACTTGTTGGCGGCCATCGCCGATGAGTGATCGATTCGCCGGTTGTTCCGCGCGGATGACGTGGCGAATCCGCTGAGTCCAGTCGCTCAATAGCCAACGACCGGCAGCCGAGTCGAGGGTATGCCGATCGTAGGAGAGGCACAGGGTCAGCTCGTTGCCCGACTGGGACGCGAGAAACACGGCTCGAGTCTGGGGCCGCAGCGGGGGAACGGCCAGCACGTGCTGCAGCACCAAGTCTCCGATCACGATTCTCCCCTGTTGGCGAGGCAATCGAGAATTCATTCGCCGCTGGGGATCTCCCAAATTGGAGAACACGGCCGTGGCGTGGCAGACGGAGCGTCGAGTGGCGAAGGAGAGGCCGCCGGGAATTCGCCGAGCCCACCGGAGCCCAGTGAGAAAGTAGTTCGCCAGCCCTTGCGAACGGATGGCCTTCGTCTCCGCCGCAATGCCGCTCAATAACGCTTGCGGATCCTTCATCGCCTCGGAAGGCCGAGTGATAAAGCCATAGC
>JBJHCD010000985.1:0-1333 GCA_050485845.1 Pirellulaceae bacterium
GTAGTCGCTCATGTCCCGGCGCCGACCGAAAAACTCCGGCAAGTCACGCAAGTCCCTGGGCCCTCGCTGCACGGGGACCCGGGCCTCTTGCCGGACCAGGTCCAGGTCACCATGACAGTATCCCGGCAGTACAACGCGACTTGTCCCTTCGGGAACCGATATCTTGCGAGCCACCCAGGCGGGAGTCATCAGGGCGGCGACCGTGATCGGTAGTACGTCGACCGTGTACTGGAATCCGACATCCGCCGCCAGTTTTTCGAGCAGGCCACGCAGCGCGGGTGCCGCCAACTTGCCGGTGACAAAATGAATGCATTCCGCCGATTCGGCCCTCGCGGGCACGGTACTGTCGGGCACGGTACTGTCTGATTCGTTCGCGAACGTCACCCTCGAAATCCACCATTAATGGCCACGACCTGCCCCGTGACGAATGCCGCCTCGTCCGAGGCGAGAAAGCGAGCCATCTTGGCCACGTCATCCGGTACCCCCCAACGTTCCAAGAGGGCTTCCCGCTGGGCCCGTTCCTGCCAGTAGTCGCTCGCCTGTTCGCCCCAGGCGGTTCGAATCCAACCGGGAGCCAAACAGTTCACGCGGATGGTGGGGGCCAAAGTCCGAGCGAGACTGCGAGTGAAAGCCATGATGGCACCTTTCGTGGCCGCGAACATTTCTCCACTCTCTCCAGCCATCCCGACTTCCGCTTGGTCCCAGCCAACATTCAAGATCACGCCGCGGCGCTGTTCCGAACGGATTCGCTCGCCCACCAGGCGGGAGAGAAAAATGGTTCCCTGGACATCGACTTCCCACAATTTCTGAAGCTTTTCGGCAAAAGTCCAACTCGCCGGCTCACCGGTCAAAACATCGGCCCCCGCATTGTTGACCCAGACGTCAACTCCACCCCGCCAACTCCAAGCCTCGTCTACCAAACGCCGCCGCTCGACCGCGTCGGAAACATCGCCCAGCAGGCAGTGAGCCTCGCCTCCCGACTCGCGACACTGCGCCGCCGTTCGCTCGGCCCCCACGCGATTCGCGCCGGCATGCACGATCACGCTCGCGCCGGCTCGAGCCAGTTCTTGAGCGATCTGGCGACCGATTCCTCGGGAAGCTCCCGTCACAACGGCTGTTTTTCCCGCCAAGGATGCAAACGGTTGCTCCATCTCCCGTCGCCCCGGCTCACCGGAGGGCGAGGTCCGGTCAAGGTGCGATGCGACTCGGTCGGAAGGAGTGTGATCCATGAAACCTCTGAATTACGATCGTAATGTCCAGCCAAATGTCGATTATGAACCCGAGGGAGTCCCAGTGGCAAGCGGACCGGGAATTGGACGTCTGCTTCACTGGC
>JBJHCD010000985.1:1343-2359 GCA_050485845.1 Pirellulaceae bacterium
GGCTACTCGAATCGCTCCGACAGGGGGGTGCCCGAATGCCTTGATTGCGGAAAAAATGGATCGACTCCCGCTTCAACAACAGGAGCCCAACTCGATGATCACCGGGAACGACAACACACTGACGGCTTCCTTGTTCGCCGAAAAACTAGGCAACGCGGCATTCGCCTTTCGAGGTTACAACGTTCAGAACCTGGGTCGGAGTCGTGAACTGCTGGTTCACCCCACCTACGCTGGTATTGTGACGGAGGAACTGGGGCGAGCGAGCCGGTTATGCGAGGAGGTGGCGGGGCGACCGGTCGATTTGATTCGCCGAGTGACCGAGGAGCAGGAGACGACGCTGGAGTCATACGACGAAGCCATTTCGCTGATCATGGCGATGGAAGTCGCGCAGTTGCGGATCCTCCGGGAATGCTTCGGCATCCATGATCAGGGGGCGGCCCTATCGATGGGCTATAGCCTGGGAGAACTGTCCGCCGTCGTCGCTTCGGGTTTGCTGCCCTACGAAGAGACGCTGCGCGTGCCGTTGGAACTGGCCGCCGACTGCGTGGCGCTGGCTCACGATACCACGCTGGGAGTTCTCTTTTCCCGATCCGGCACGCTGAACTTGGACGCCATTCGCAAGCTTTGCCTGGAAATCAACACCGAGGGGAAGGGAGTCGCCGGCATTTCCGCCATCCTTTCCCCCAACTCGGTGCTGCTGATGGGGCAAGGGGAAACGTTGCCGACGTTCAAGGAGCGGATGTACGAGTCGGTCAGCCATGAGATCGCCTTGCGACTGCATCGCGAGCGGTGGCCTCCCTTGCATACGCCCCTGGTGTGGGCCAAGAACATTCCCAATCGTGCTGCCCAAATGATGCACACCATCCCCGGAGGATTCACGGCTCCCACACCGCCGATCCTGTCGCTGGTAATCTTTCCTTCAACGCCAGCCAGCTGGTCACCGTCTGGGGCGGATTTTCGACCCGCTGGTATGGCGAGCTGATCCGCGACACGCAGATATTGGGGGCTGCCTGGAT
>JBJHCD010000986.1:0-2359 GCA_050485845.1 Pirellulaceae bacterium
TCCACCCCGAGTACCGACCCGAACCAACCGGTCGTTCCCGTTTCGACTTCGGCGGCCCCCTCGGGATCGGCCGGCTCGTCGATTCCGGGGGCCAGTTCAACGACAAGTTCGACGACGTCAGGCGACCCGTTTACCGACTCGACCGCCGCCGCTCCGGCTTGGTCCAATCAGGTAACAGGCAATCTGCCAGGTAACGCTCGGCGGTTGGCGCGCATCGACGATTACAACGCAACGGTTGTCTTCAGTTCGGTCACGCCGCAATTCGCCTTGATCGGGCAGGAAGTACATGACCTGGACGCGGGGAAGGTGACCGGTCGCATCGGTGTGAAGCTTTCCAGTTCCTTGGAGAAACTGGCCCTCAGCCCCGATGGAAAGTATCTCGCTCGACAAGCGAGTCCCGACAACTTGTTTGAAATCGAAATTCACGACACGAACTCGGGTGAACTGGTCCATTCGCTGAAGTACAGCAGCAAGCCGTTTCAGCGAATTGAGTTTCTCCAGTTCACTCGGTATGGACGACTGATTGCCGCAGTCTGGGAAGGGAGTGGTTCGAGGCTGCTGATTTGGGATGTGACCAAGCCGCAACCGCTACGCGATTTCCCAATGTCTCGTATTGATGGTAACAAGGTCGCCGTGAGCGAGGATGGCCGGATCCTGGCCGCAGTGCTCGAGCAGCGTTTGGAGATTCATGACCTGGCGCAGGGCGAACGCCTCACCGTGCTCGATCCACCTCCCCATGACAAACCCTTCAATCCGATGATGTTCGTCACCGGATTGGCCTTCTCTCGGGATGGCGGGGAACTCGCCGGGATGTTTTCCTTGGAGGGCTTCCGGTTCGTGGTCTGGAAAACGAATGGAGAGATCGTGGTCGACAAGCCGCTCGGGCTGCAGATTGGTGGAGCCTACAATAACGGGAGGGCGATTGAGTGGGCGCCGAATGGCAGCGGCTGGCTGCTGCATGGAAATTTTTACTTCGATCGACAGTTGGACATGCTGGCTTGGATTCTCGAGCCTCCGGTGCAGCACAATTACCACCATCCCTGGTTCAGCGAACAGGAAGTAGTCGCCTCGGTGGGTGATTTTCAGAATCGCAGTCTGGTGGCTGTTCCGTTTCCTCGGGAAATTCTGGAACAATCCCGGGGGGCCCTCCGTTCCGACGTCGAAGCCTGGCTCCGTCCGGGAGATGGCGTCTCACTGGATATCCGCGTGGGGGCCACCCGCTTCGCGGACTCGTCCAGTGTGACCGAGGCACTTCGGGAGGCTTTGACCAAGCGGTTGACCGCCGGGGGTCTGGTGGTTGGCGAGGGACATCCGGTCCGATTACAGGTGCAGTACGCCGAGAGCCAAGGGAGTGAGTTGCACGTGGTCGAGGGAGGACCCGGGCCACTTGGTCGCCCGACTGGTCAGCGGGTTCAAGAGACCGTGGTGGAAGTCAAGGCCACGATGACTCGTACCGGGAAAGCGGACCCGATCTGGAAGACGGAGCTACGCAGGGGGAATCCACATATCGTGCGAAGCGAAACGGTCGACGATCAGTCCGTCCGCTCGGCGACGTTCCGAGGCATCGAGTACACGCTGAACTCCATGTCCATTCCCACCTTCGTTCCGGCCGGGGGCGATGTGGCCGAACTGCCGGTCATCACCAGCTTGAAGTAGGTCCAGCATCAAGTCCCGCGATTCAATCGACAGCTCGCGGCCGACGGCTCGTGGGTGAGCCGATGGCTCGTGGGTGAGCCCTCGGTAAACGGCTAGCGTGCTTCCTTGTAGACCGCGTTGGCCGCGGCGATGCTGGCCCCTTCCTTCAAGGAGTGCCCTTCCTGAGACAACAGTTGCTCGAGTGCGGCCAGCAGAATCAGGACATTCGCCGCTCGACTGCCGTATCCCATCAGGCCGATCCGCCAAACCTTTCCCTTAAAGGCCCCCAATCCGCCGCCGATTTCGATGCCGAATTCCTCCAGCAATCGTCTGCGGACGCGGGCGTCGTCGATTCCTGGGGGAATGTGGACGGCATTGAGTGTTGGAAGTTGATGTCCCGCTTGAGCGGCAAATTCAATTCCGATGGCATTCAACCCGGCTCGCAGCGCGGCGTGGTTCCGCTGGTGTCGCGAGAAGCAGTTTTCCAGTCCCTCCTCGTGGATCAGGCGGAGGGCCTCGTAGAGGCCGTACGACATGTTGATGGGGGCCGTGTGGTGGTAGACTCGATCGGAGCCCCAATAATTGGCCAGCATGGTGACATCAAGATACCAGCTTTGGACTTTCGTCTTCCTTCCCAGAATGACCTCCATGGCGCGCTGAGTGAGGGAAACCGGCGCGAGACCAGGGGGACAGCTCAGGCACGTCTGGGTACCAGCGTAACTCG
>JBJHCD010000987.1:0-2357 GCA_050485845.1 Pirellulaceae bacterium
GCGAGGGGCCGAGTCCTGTTCGATTTCCACCACCGGTTCGGACGATTCGGCGGGGGAGGGGAGGGGCATGCCGGGTACGATGGGGATGGGGGAAGAGGAGGGGGCATCCGGTTCCGGGGCGGATGCCGAGGGGGTCGGAGTCGCCTCGTCGATCGTCGGCAAGGGGTCCACGGAGGGACTGGCTTCCCCCAACGCGGCGGCCAGCGTGCGCTGTTTCTGCGCGATGCGAGCCTCGAGCGCCGGAATCATTTGCGAAATCAGGCGTCGCCTTTCAATGGCAAGGTTGAATCGCTCGTCCTGCAGTTCGCGAATCTCCACCAGTGATTCCAGCTTCGCCTGGTTCGACGCTTCTCCCGAGTCGCTCTCCTTGAGAACTTCCTCCTCCCGTTCTTGCTGCTCGTCCCGTTGTTGCTGCTCTTCCCGTGCCTCCTGCTCGTCAACTCCCTCGAGTCCATCGAGTCCATCGGCGGCTTCCGGATCGTCCACCGGCTCCAACTCGTCCAACTCGTCCAACTCGTCCAACTCATCCAACTCATCCAACTCGTCCGACTCGTCCGACTCGTCCGGCTCACCCGGCTCGTCCGGATCATCCGCCTTGTCCATCTCGCTTCGCAGAGCGGTAACTTGTTCATCGATTTCACGAAAGGCCTTCTCGGCCCGGTGGTAGGGGCTATCGGGATCTTCCATTTCGGCCATCAGGGCGGCTCGGTAACTCTCGTCCGCTTCGATGGCACGTCGAATCAGGGCCACCAGCTCGGCGTCGGTAAGTGACGTCAACCGGTCTCCCGTCAGGCTCCGCATGGCATCCATGCCACGATCGGTGGAGCCACGATCCGTGAAGACTTCGCCGGGGGATTCCTCGGCACCAGTTCCGTTCTCCCCGGCACCGGCGCCCCGATCCTGGGCCGTCGGATCGAGGGCTGTCGGATCCTGGACTGTCGCGGATGCCGATTCGCCGGCGGGGGAAGTGGCGGGAAAACTCGCTTGCCGGTCCCGATCTTCGCTACGACTTTCGCTGGATCTTTCGCTGGATGCCTGCTGTCCCCAGCCTTCCTGGCCGCCTGCTGAAAGAAGGAGCAGAGTCAAGACGAGTAACAGAAAGTGCGTGGGGCGAAAACGTCCAATCACCATGAAACTCCATGAACCGAAGTGGGTCATGAGTTACCTCCATTTTTTGGTCGAATGTGGGGGCTGCATGACGGCCACGGCCCCCTCAAGTGCGAATGATCGGCTCCGGAATCAGCCCGTGGCGGCAGCGGAGCGGAGGCGACATTTGGACGAGCGTCGCCAAGCGATGGTTACCTGCCGGGGTCGCCAGGCGACGGTTGGCTTCTCGGGTCGCTGACAATGGACGACAGGGCGAGAAATTCGTTCCCCGCTGCCTATAGGTATCTGGGAAGTCCGGCTGGGGAAACCCCACAAATGTACACCACCGATTCATTTTTCGTTCATGGCGGGTCTTCGGTTCGAGTCTTCCGGCGAGTTCTCGCGGACTCGAGGAGGGAGCGGAGCAGGTGCCGGGCGGCTTGATGACCGGGAAAGACAAGCATCAGGAAAGCGTAGATCAGCAGCAAGCCCAGCCCGCGAATGGTGGACCACCAGACGGCTTGGCCAATGTCGGAAAAAGGGCCGGCAGGAAGGCCTCCGGAGGCTACAAACGCCCCCATGGCCGCCGTGGCGATCAAGGTGGCGAGCAAGGCACCGAGGATGGAGCGCCCCGTTTCGACCTCCTCGGAAATCGCCACGCAGTTTCGCAAGACCAGGTAATTGGCCAGCAGCGTGCAAAGTCCGACAATGGATGTGGAGAGCGCCAAGCCGGGTGCTCCGAGCCAGCGAATCAAGAGCAGATTAAATGCGATATTCGGCAAGAAACTGGCCAGCAGCGAAATCCAGAGCAGCGAGGAAGCTCGGCCCAAGGCCAGCAGCGCGGCCGCCAGCGCGTTGCTGCTCAAATCCATGTAAAACCCGCACGCATATCCAGCCACGCAGAGTCCGATGAGGGCTGTCGCGGTTTGGTCGAGCGACCCCAGGGTCAGGCTCCCCAACAGGTCGGGCAGAATCAACACCACCAGCGCCGAAAGGGGAAATAGTATCACGGCCCCCAGACGGAGCGTGGTCATGCAAGAGAGGGCAAGATCTCCTCGATCTTCTCGAGTTGCCTGGCGAGTGAAGTAGGGAAGGAGAACACTGAGAAAGCCGCCGATAATCGTCCCCGAGATGAAGTCGCGGAGCGTACCGCTCCAAGTCAAAATGGCGACCGCCCCGCTGTCGAGACTGGTGGCCATGGAACGGTCGACATAGACATTCACTTGTGACAACACACTGACTCCCAGAACGGGAGCGGCATAGTGCCAAAG
>JBJHCD010000988.1:0-2357 GCA_050485845.1 Pirellulaceae bacterium
GGGTACTGGGGGAGGTGGATTTCCTCGTCGCCACCTTCTCCAAGAGCATCGGCACCATCGGGGGATTCTGCGTCAGCAGCCAGTGGGGGCTCGACCTGCTGCGCTACACCGCGCGGCCCTACGTCTTCACCGCCTCCCTGCCGCCCTCGGTCGTCGCCGCCGCCACCGTCTCGGTCGGGCTCATGGAGGAGGGGCGCCACCTGCGCGAACGGCCGCTGACGCCTTCGTTTGCTTCGACTTGCCGTTAGACGAGTTGGTTGAGGGTCGCTAGGATCTCGGCGGTCAGGCGGCGCGCCGCGATCGGAGTAAACGGGGGAATGTCCAGAATCTTGGGAACCGTCAGGGCCCCATACTCGCCCGCCTCGTAGGCCAGCGGATCGGTGAGGTAACCAATGATTCCGTCAGCATACCCGACGACGAGGGTGTCGGCGAAGGGTGAGTCACGGCGGATCGTGAGGCCATAGACACTGTAGAGTTCGGCCGGATGAAACACCAGGCCGACGGGACCGAGTGCGATCGCGCTTAGCGTGATGGGCCATTCGGTTTGCGCCAGGTCCCTCTCCTTGTTTCCTTCGTACCAATCCGAGGCAAAACCCGCGTCGACCCACGGACCACTGACACACTTCTCCGGATTCTCGCGGTATTGCAACAGCCATTCCCGAAAAAGCATCATGTCCAGCGGTACTTGGGAGGGTTTGGTGGTCGCGACCAGTCGATCGACGGGTACGACCTCCAACCGCTCCATCGCTCGACGCATCGCCTTGCTGACCGCAGTGGCCGTCTTGTCGAGATCCCCACGCCAGGGATCACCATCCCCTGGGTTTACGTCGCCCGCGTGACCTTGAAGAAAGGAGGGGACGATTCCCGTTTCTTCCCGAATCCGCTCGGCCACGGCCCCTGGCCAGTCCGGACCCGCTTGCCCATCCGCATGGCAGACCGGGTGACCCGAGAAATGGTACCAGACGAGATCCGGCTTCCTCCCTTGCCGCTGGAACTGCAAGACATGCAGCATGGTGTCCAGCCAGCGAGTTTGATCGGTGGATTGGTCCGTAAACCGTTCATCGGTCTGAAATTGATCCGTGGTCCGGTTGAAGTTGGCTCCCATCGCGCGACTCTTTCCCAAGTACAACTCGGCGGGCGCCAAGTCCTCCTTGGCTCGCAGCACGGCCTCGACACATTGCTTTTCCACCTGATCCATATAGGCGACAGGGATCGCGCCCCACTGTCGCAAGTAACTGAATGCCGGCATCGAGTGCGTGTGGGTCGCACAAAGATGGACATTCCCAGGCGGGATTCCAGTGAGCCGCGCGACTTGCTTCTGGACTCGAGCCGAAAAACTCTCGGAGACCGTGCAAATGTCAAGCGAAATCAGAGCAACTCGCGATTCTCCCTTCTCCAGCACGAGTGCCCGCGCGGCCGTGGGCTGGCGTATCCCCTCCACAAGCCGTACTTCCCCGTCCTTTCCATGGAACCCTCCCAGCTCAATGCCGATCGGGGGCGTGGTGTCGACCACCCCTTCGCCGGCCTGGAATGGCGCCGAGTGCCCATGGGCTTGGCTCGTCGCACCGAGACCAAGCCAAGTGGCCGTCGTCCATGCGCATGTGGTGAGGAACTGACGTCGGTCAGCCGTATCTCGACGGCTTTCGGGAATATTGCATTCCGGAGTGGCGATTTCGGAGTTGTTGAGCGAGGGCATGAGTGGCTTTTTTAGAAACATGCGTTCATCTCCCGATCGCCAGGGGCTCTGGCTGCTGGGGGCTCGGGCTAACGTGGAATTCTTGTCACCGCTAACGGATTTTACCCCAACAGGCGGTCGCATGTGAAACGATCCTTTTCAGTGCATGACGATTCCATTGGTACCCCACGGATTTCCTCTGTTTCGAATATCAAACACCGGGCTGTCCCGATCGCACTCCAGTGGAAGCAGGACAGAAGGACCACAAGAAACAAAGCACCCCGGGGTTCGAGTGGTCGAACCCCGGGGTGACTTCATCGTTCGCTGACCGGTCGGCTCGCCACCGACCCCTCGGCCGAGGTGCGGCGCCGCCTGGCCGAGGAGATCGGGCGCGCCGCGCCGGGTCGCGCCACCGGCGTCGGGGTGCTCGTGGGGCTGCTGGCCGATGACGACCCGACGGTGGTGGAAGCTGCCGCCTGGGCCGCTGGAGAACGCCACGGGCGCGGACCCGACGACGAGGTGCAGGAGTCGGTTCCCCTCCCGGTGACCGAGTCGTTGCAGGCGATCGCGGTGGAACACGACGACCCGCTGGCCCGCGAGGCCGCGGTGGCGGCGCTGGGCGCCATCGGCCGAGCCGAGGTGCTCCCCACGCTGCTGGCCGCCACCGCGGACCGTCCTGCGG
>JBJHCD010000989.1:0-1284 GCA_050485845.1 Pirellulaceae bacterium
GACTGGCACCCTGCGGGATCTCGGGCGATAGTCAGCGATCCATGGGCGAGGCAAGCAATGGCGAAGCTCCCGCGCAAGGCCGCGATGTCCGAGGTGGTCGGCAGAATGGGAAGCAGCGAGTAGACGAACCCGCTTAGTCCCCGATGGGCATTCCAGCTGGGCGGTTCCCGAGCCGACATAGCCGAAGTGAGTTCCCTCGTCGGTCAATTCCAATCGGGCTTCAGACCAAGTGGCCAGTCGAGAAGGGAACCGGGGATCGTCCACCGATCGGGGAGGAGCATGGGTAATGGGGAAGACTTCAATACGGGGTGGTGCCATGTTGCCGCGCCGCGGGGGGACGCACCGTGGGATCGAGACGATTGAGAAATCGAGAAATGTCTAGCAGCCAAGTCGAGCGTTATTGTCATCCAACCGTCCGATATGATGGCATAGCGGATGATCGGAATCAAATGGGGGCCTTGTTCCGGAATTACCCACGAAACTCCATCATTTCGTGGTCGCCTGCGGATCGGGTGACGTACCTGGTCAGTCGTGCTTCTGCCGGCACGGGGCCGACGGAGAGCGTTTTGGGTTTGGGTGATGGTAGCTGGTAAGTCGTGCTTCCGCCGGCACGGGGCCAACGGAGAGCGTTTGCATTAACTGCAAACTGCAAATGAGAATCAACTCTTGAAGATTTGCTCTCACTAACCGCTAGCGACTCGTGTCGATGTACAGCGGCAAGTGTCGGTAGGCGACTTCCAGCGAAAGCAGGTTCATGGTCGTGACATACAATCGCCCGGCATGGGGAGCCCAGCGGTCGGGAACGGGATGCAGCGGATCCCAACTACCCGCCAGCTCCCCCTCCTGCTCCTGACTATCGACCAGCAAGGGATGGAGGCGTTCCTGCCAGGCACGCCAGGGCTCTCCCCCCATATGAAACATGACCTGCGTGGCGTAATACCAATAATAGGTGTCGCGCTGCCGAGAAATCTCGGGCTCATCGGGCGCCCCCAGGGCCGGCAGATTGGCGAGCAGATAGTCGGCGCCGCGCTGCATGCCGGCATGCTGGCGATTCCAGCCGACATATAGCCGCAACAGGAGACCGACCGCGGTCATCGTCGCCGAGGGCTCCCGACCATGCCGCTGAGTGTCCGTGTCGGCAGCCAACGGATTGTAGCGGTAAAGATGAGGAGCGTTCTCGGAAGCTTGCGAGCGGTCCAGCCAACGGCGGACTCCCTCGTAACTGGCGCGAGGTACGTCCAGTCCCGCCAATTCTCCGCTCTTGAGCGCCATCATCATCCAGCC
>JBJHCD010000989.1:1294-2357 GCA_050485845.1 Pirellulaceae bacterium
CTGCCGATGTTCGGCACATATCGCCATCCTCCCAGTTCCCGATGCTGCGAACGGACAATGAAGTTGACCGCTTGCTGCGCCGGTTGCTGAAGCTCGGGATCCTGAGTCATGCCATACGCCTCGCACAGAGCAAGTGCCGCGATTCCGTGACTGTAGAGCCGCGCGTACATATTGGAATTCGTATCGTCGGCGTCCTCGTAGAGGCAGCCATCCGGTTGTTGAGTGCTCAGCAAATAGCGCAGACCTCGCCGCACAACCTCGGCATAGCCGTCCTGCTGATGAGTGTAGCCGGCCCCCTGAAACGCCAGCAGTGCCAGGGCCGTGGCCGCCGAATCGGCTTGCATGATCGGACGCTCCTCTCCCTCTCCCAAAAGCGTCCAGCGGCCATCTTCCACTTGATTTCGAGCCAAATAGATCAGTCCCAACTCAATCGCTCGCTCCAACCTCGGGCTCACCGGCTCTCCATCCCCGGCCCCCGCAATGCGATCGATCCTCTGTCGAAACGCTTCGGCCGCCGCCACCGGTGCATGGACCATGGGTGGAGGAGCCCCCACTTCACGCCGAGGAAATCGAGCCGGCCGAGAATCGACAAGCGGAGCCTCCAAGTCGGTCCGCCGTCCCGTCATCCCCGCTTCGCGGCCGTCCCGCTCGGCAATTCCTCCCGCACCCTCTGCCGCTGCGACATCCGCCGCGGTTCGCCCGGAACTCCGCCGCGGTACTGACTCGGCGCTAGGCCGACCGGCGGCGTTGGCCAAGCGGGCCAGCTGTGCATCGAGCAGCTCACGGGCGGTCGCTCGCGGGCCAATCTCCGGTCCGGAACGATCACCCCTTGCCGTCAGTCGAGCGGCATCGGGAAGTTCGCCCAAAGCAGCCGCTCCTCCGCCCGTGCCACGCTCGGCCGCCGACGGCCCCGCCGAAGAGGACGATTCGACTTCCTCCCGATCACCATCTCCCCTGGTTGGTCGCGCTACATTCGCCAACGTATCAATGGATGGCGACGGGGTGTTTCGAGCCGAACTGGGGCGAGGGGAAGCCCGTGTCGGTTCCATGTCAGCCGGACCAG
>JBJHCD010000990.1:0-2355 GCA_050485845.1 Pirellulaceae bacterium
GTACTACCTCACTCGAGACGGCAAGACGTTTGTTCTCGAGGCGAAGCCGGAATTCCACCAACTGGCCGTGAACGATCTCCGCGACGGAAGCATCTTTGATGGCTCCCCCGCCGTGGCCGGCGACCGACTGGTGATTCGCTCCAACAAATTCCTGTACTGCATCGGGCCGTAGCGAACGAAACTCGCCTCCAGCCTATTCGTTCTCGCATGTACGCCTTCTTCCTGTACGACTGCCGGCATGTACGACTACATTGTCATCGGCGCCGGAACGGCCGGCTCCGTCCTGGCGAATCGCCTCTCTGCCGACCCGCGCAATCAAGTGCTGCTGCTGGAGGCCGGTGGAGAGGATCGCCACCGCGACATCGAAACTCCACTCGCTTACGGCCGATTGTTCCGAACCGACTTCGATTGGGCCTACGAGACGGAGCCCGTCCTGCAACTTGGAAACCGGCGACTCTACTGGCCGCGGGGAAAAGTCCTGGGAGGCTCCAGCTCGATCAACGCCATGATCTATATCCGAGGTCATGCGTCGATCTACAACCAGTGGGGTGAAGAAGCGGGAAGCGACTGGTCGTTTTCCGAACTGCTACGATACTTTTGTCGAGCGGAAGACCAGGAGCGTGGCGAGGATCCCTGGCACGGCGTTGGAGGTCCCATTCGAGTTGCCGATCCCAGGAGCCCCAATCCCCTCTCGCAAGCCTTCGTGTTGGCCTGCCAGGAACTTGGCTTCCCCCGGAATCCAGATTTCAACGGTCCAAGACAAGCAGGGGCGGGACTCTATCAGTTGACTCAGCGCGAGGGCCGACGATGCAGCGCTTCCCAAGCCTACCTGGCCCCGATCCGATCCCGCGGCAATTTGACGATCACCACGCAGGCCCAAGCCACGCGACTCCTGCTGCGCGGGAAGCAGGTGATGGGGGTTGAATATCAACGGGGGGGCCACGCCATATCCGCGACTGCTCGCCGCGAAGTGCTGCTGGCGGGTGGAGCGGTCAATTCTCCCCAACTGCTGTTGCTGTCGGGCATCGGCCCCGCCCAGGGCTTGCGGGAGCAGGGGACGCCGCTCCAGCATGAGTTGCCTGGTGTCGGCATGAACCTCCAGGATCATCTGGCGATCTCGGTCGCCTACACCTGCCGGCAGCCGATCTCGCTGACCAACGCCTCATCTCGTGCTTCGGTGGCCGAGTACCGACAGCGGAGAACCGGGCCCCTCTCCTCGAACGCGGCCGAGGGGGGGCTGTTCGTCACCATCTCGGAAAAACATTCCATTCCGGACTTACAGTTTCACTTCATGCCGGGATGGTATTTGGAGCATGGGTTCCGAGTTCCCGAGGGTCATGGCTTTACGCTCAGTCCGACTCTGGTCCTCCCCGCCAGCCGAGGCCGAATTCGACTCCACTCGAATCACCCCGACGACGCGCCCCGGATCGAGCCGAGTTACCTCGAATGCGAGGAGGATTTGGAGATCCTGCGGCGCGGTGTCGAGCTGGCTCGGCGCCTGGCGGCAACTTCCTCGCTGGCGAGTTACCGGGGAGAGGAATTGTGGCCGGGCGCCGAGGTCGTGACGTCGGATGAAGTGCGAGCCTTCATTCGGGAGCGGGTGGAGACGCTATATCATCCGGTCGGTACGTGCCGGATGGGGCGAGACGCGGGAGCCGTCGTCGATGATCAGCTTCGAGTCCATGGCTTGCAGGGCCTTCGCGTGATCGATGCCTCGATCATGCCGCGAATTCCGAATGGAAACACCAACGCGGCCACTCTGATGATCGCCGAGAAAGGAGCGGAACTCGTGCTGCGGTCAGCCCATTCCGCGTAACTCGAGTCCCTCCCCCCGGACCGCCAATCTCTCCCCCAGCATCTCGTACTCGTACTCAGCATCGCGGTACTCGTACTCGATCGTTGCTTCCGAGCCATCCCTTCGAGTACGAGTACCGTTTCACTGAGTACGAGTACGATGGGGCTGATCAATACACGTTCGCCTAAAGTGCGGACACTGAACACTGAACACTGAACACTGAACACTGAACACTGAACACTGAACACTGACTACACCGGCCAATCGCGGAGCATCCGTTCGGTTTCTTCGGCGTGAGTTGTTTCGTCGCGGACGATGTCCTCCAGAGCGACAACCAGTCCCTTGTCACCAAACGACTCGGCCTGGCTCGCCCGCTCCGTGTAGTCGGCCATGGCCCGACGCTCGGCCTCCAGCACGGCTTCCAGCATCTCTCGATTGGAGCCTGCCGCCGTGATAACTCGCGGAACGGTTGTCGGTTCGCCACCCAGGGAGACGATCTTGTTGGCCAGGAATTGAGCGTGAGCTTGTTCGTCGGCGACCTCGGACAGGAAGAACTGGGA
>JBJHCD010000991.1:0-2353 GCA_050485845.1 Pirellulaceae bacterium
ACGAAAGATCTGCCTGCTGCGGTGGCTCTGTGGGGCGCCGAGTCAGTTCGAGACATGGGATCCGAAGCCAGGTCGTCCGACGGGAGGACCTTTTCGAGACCGGGGGACCAATTTGCCCGGCGTGCGGATCAGCGAATTGATGCCTCGCATGTCACAAATGATGGATCAGCTGGCGGTGATCCGGTCGATGAGCCCGGAACCTTCCGAGCATTTTCAGGGGCTCGACGCGCTGACTCGCGGCGATACGCCTCGTCCGCCGTTCACTCGGCCGATTCTTGGCTCGGTGGTGGCCGAGCAACTTGGGCAACTCGACAGTCCCGTGCCGCAATTCGTGCTGCTCGACCCCTGTCCGGAAGGGAATGAGTTCAAGGCGTTCAAGGCCGCCAATTGGGCGGGTTGGTTGGGGGCCGAGTATGGTCCGGTTCGAGCGGGCGGGCCGTACAAGATTGAGCATGTCGAGATGCCGGAATCGCTGTCGGATGGGGATCATGAGGAGCGGGAATCGCTGCGGCAGTTCTTCAGCAAGAAGTTCGAAAATGATCGGCGGAGCGAGGCGGCCGCCTCGTATAACGCGACATTCTCGCGTGTTCGGGGATTGATGAGTTGTGCGCCGCTGTTCGACTTGGAACGTGTGCCCGAACGGGATCGGGAGCGGTATGGTCCGGGGACGTTCGCTCAACATGCCCTGCTGGCTCGCCACCTGCTGGAGAACGGTTCCACCTTCGTCATGGTGGCCAATGGAATGCCCTGGGATTGTCATGTGCTGAACCATGAGATTCATCAGATGCTGGTGCCGGAGTTGGACAATGTTTTGTTTCAATTGATCCAGGATTTGCGGGATCGGGGCATGTTGGACGACACGCTGATGATTGCCATGGGGGAATTTGGTCGCACGCCCTGGTTAAATGACGCTCGGGGTCGCGATCACTATCCGCAGGCCTGGAGTTTGGCGATGGCGGGATCCGGAATTCAGGGTGGGGTGGTTTACGGGGCGACCGACGAGGATGGTTACGCGGTGGCCGAGAATCCGGTCGATCAGCGGAACTTGTTCGCCACCATCTTTCGCGCGCTGGGGATTGATCCTTATGCCGAGTATGATTTGCCGGGTCTTCCCACGTTTTTTCGCGTGGAGGAGAAGGCGGAACCGATAGCGGCGATTCTTACTTGACCGGTGGATCCTTGGGGCCGGTCAGTGATCGGACGGGGACTTGCTGGGCGAGGTTTCCGAAACGTGGAGTGGGATTGAATGCTCGAAAAAGTTCATGAATTTTCGTTGCCGACAGCCGTGCTGGACGTGGTGGTGGGGCGAAGTGAGCAGTTGTATGCGGCTTGCATGGATGGGGTTTACCGCGTCGACATTCCTTCCGCCGAAGTGACTCGGCTGGGCGAACATGCCAGTTATGTCAGTGGAGTTGGAATTTTGTCGGAGCGGGAGGAGCTGATCTCGGCCGGCTATGATGGCGCGCTGCAGTGGTATGCGCTTCCTTCTGGGGATCGGATTCGTCGCGTGGAGGCTCATCGATTTTGGTCGTGGCAGATGGCCGTGTCGTCTGATCGACGTTGGTTGGCTTCGGTCAGTGGACAATACTTGGCGGGTGGAGAGAAATACGAACCGGCGGAGGAGCGTGAGCCATCGGTGCTGGTCTTGGCGGCCGAATCGGGGGAGGTGGTGCATGCCTGGTCGCATCTTCCGCCGGTCCAGTCGGTGGCGTTTAGTCCGGACAGTCGTTTTTTGGCGGCGGCCAACCTGATGGGTGACATCCGAGTCTGGGACTTGGAGCGGGGCGAGTTGCGGGCCGAGTGGAACACGCCGGCGTTCACGAGTTGGGGGATTATCAAGAGCCACTGTTACATTGGTGGGATTTACGCGCTGCAGTTCTCTCCGGATGGCGAGCATTTATTGGCGGCGGGGATGGGTCCGATGCGGGATCCGATGGCGGGGAACGGCAAGCAGTTGTGGCAGCGATTTGCCTGGCGGGAGGATCCACCTCGGCAAGTCGACCAGACGCATCCGGACGACCAGGGTGAAGGCTTAATGGAGACGTTGGCTTTCTCTCCGGATGGCGGTTCCTTTGTGATGGGGGGTCGATTGCGGGGAGGGGCCTGGAACGTGGCTCGGTTTGACAGCGAGACGGGGCGACTGACCGAGTCGCTGAAGACTGGTTATCGGGTAACTCGAGCCCGCTTTTGGGACCCACTATCGGACCACCATCCCGGCGCCCGTTCTGACGAGGCTTCTGAGGACGCTTCCGACGAGGCTTCCAAGGAAGGAGAATTGCGGGGTGGGATTGGGAGGGGAGGGGGATTGGTCATCGCGGGGACGAAGAGCCAGCCCTCGGCGGCGGACGGGAAC
>JBJHCD010000992.1:0-2341 GCA_050485845.1 Pirellulaceae bacterium
CCACCGGGGCGGGCGTTTCTCGCCCATCTCGTCGGGACGGGCGGTTCCCCCTTTGCTGCGTCTGTGCGAACAAGGGAAGGGCAGGCCGGGACTGCCTTCGTCCGATACTCCGGGCCCTCTGGCTCGGTAAGGCGGCCGGGGCACTTCGGTGTGGCCTTGGCTCTCGCGGGCATGCCCGGGGTCAGCGGCGCTGGATGATGGCGGCGGCGCGAAGTTCGGCGAGGAGGCCTTCGGAGAGGGCGGCGACGTTGCGGTCGAGGACGGCGTCGCGCATCTCGTCGCGGCTGGGGCGGTTTTCGGTGATCTGGGTGCGGCTGCAGAGCATGACGATCCGCTGCGTTGTGCCGTCGGAGGCGCCAAGGGCGATCTCGCGGCGGTCCATGCGGGCGAGTTCGGCGGCGAGGTCCGCAGGCAGGGCCGATTGCACGCGGGTTTCGCGGGTGACGGCGGGCCGCAAGCTCTGCCTGCGGTTCGAGTTGGCTGGATCGCGCCAGTCGCTCGCTTGGGACAGTGAGCGGCCGAACGAACTCTGGATCGGCCGGCGAGACCGGCCCAACGAACTGCTTACTCGCGACCCGGCCTTGCTGAGTCTCTCGGCGCGCGAGCATGCCGACTATCCCGGCGGACACAACGAGGGCTTTCCCGATACCTTCAAGCAGCTCTTTCGCGACTTCCACGGTTACGTGGCCGCTGGTGATTTTTCCGCTCCGGCACCCTTCCCGACGTTCGCGGACGGGCATCGGGAAATCGTTCTGTGCGAATCCATTCTGAAGAGTCACCGTCAGCGGCAGTGGATCGACGTTCCGGAGGAGTTTTCGCAATGAACGAACTTTTTGCCGGGCCTGGTAGAAGTCGAGACCAGCACGGCAGAGTTCCTGCCGAACCTCCCGACTCCCGCCGTTCCTGACCAATCCGTGCGACAAATCAGGTGTCGCAACACGGGAATCCTTACTCATCCAGGAACAAATATAAACAAAATACAAACAATGGAGATCGAAGTGGAATTCACGTATCAAGACATTGCCAAAATGATTGACCATTCGCTGCTCAACCCGACGCTGACGGCGGATGATTTGGAATCCGGCCTGCGACTGGCGCGAAGTTATGACGTGGCCAGCGTATGTATTCTTCCCAGCTACTTGGCTCGGGCCGCCCAGGTGCTTGAGGGGAGTACGGTCATGCCGAGCACGACCATCGGCTTTCCTCATGGGGGGCACACGACCGGGATCAAACGGGCCGAAGCCGAACAGGCCATTGCCGACGGGGGCCGCGAACTGGACATGGTGGTCAACATCTCGAAGGTGCTTAGCGGCGACTGGGACTATGTTCGCCGCGACATCGAGGCGGTGATCGAGGTGGCGCACGCGGCGGGGCAGAAGGTGAAGGTAATCTTCGAGAACTGTTATTTGAAGGATACTCACAAAATCCGGCTTTGTGAGATTTGCGGTGAATTACGCGCCGACTGGGTCAAGACATCCACGGGCTATGGGACCGGCGGAGCTACCCTGGAGGACTTGAAGTTGATGCGGCAGCACAGCCCGGCTCACGTGCAGGTGAAGGCGGCCGGTGGAATTCGCGACCTGGACTCGCTGCTTGAAGTCCGCGCCCTCGGCGTGACGCGCGTCGGAGCCAGCCGTACACGGGAGATCCTCGAGGAATTCCGCCGCCGCCTGAACCTGTCTCCCATCACGTCTTCTCCCGCTGAGGACATTTCCGGATACTGACCAAACCCGGCTCGACGTCTCCGGGCAGAAATTGGTTATGTCGGCGGAGTTCGCCCGGCGCCAAACCATCCCGCGGATGAACTTCGATCAGCAAAAACGCTTGCTTGCCCCTCCCTCCCTCGGGTAGACTAACGAAAGCGCGCCGCCACGATATTCGCCCAACCGCGCCATCTCTACTGCACCTCCCTGACTTCACCATCCTTATTGCACTTCCCCACGGCTGCTCATGACCCGCTGCACGATCTTCCCCGTCTCCCCAATGGCCGCTCGGGGACGAATGGCCCTGCCTGCCGGGATTCTCGTGATCTTGGCGTTCTCCCGACTCGCCACGAGCGACGGGTGGGCCATGGAGTCGCCGACCATCGAAGGAGGGGCCCCCGCGCCGGCCCGCGTGGCCGAGTACCTGCAGCGGAACTGTGTCGATTGCCACCAGGGAGAGGAAGCGGAAGGGGGCCTTGATCTCAGTCGGCTCTCGGCGGACTTATCCGACTCGGATCGCCTCACCCGCTGGGTCCGGATCTTCGATCGAGTGCACGAGGGGGAAATGCCACCTCCGGAACTTGCCCAGGTCGATCCCGAGGAGACGGAACCGTTTCTCGACGAAATGCGCCAATGGC
>JBJHCD010000993.1:0-2329 GCA_050485845.1 Pirellulaceae bacterium
GTGGCGCCCTGTCAACTCGACTGATGGCCTCCGACGACACCCCGCGCAAACCCCGACCGGCCGAAGAGCTGGTCAAGGAACTCTGCTCGACCCTCTCCGATTCGCAGAAGGCCGAGCTGATTCATCCTTGGGACCACGCTCGTGACGATGGCGTGCCGACTCGACTGAGCACCTTCAACAGCCCTGTCTTCGGCAAGCGGCTTGGCGATGCCTACACGCCGGCTCAGCAAGACCTTGTCCGCAAGACACTGAAGGCCATCCTGGCGGACGATGACGCGTTCGAGCGACTCAGCCGACACAACACCTGGGACAGCAGCGGTTCGTTCGAAGGCTGCGGGGCCGTGTTGTTCGGCGATCCGACCGGCGAAGATAAATTTTCCTGGGTCTTTGCCGGCCATCACCTGACGCTCCGCTGCGATGGCAATTCCGAGCCTGGGGCGGCTTTCGGTGGTCCGATGTACTACGGGCACTCGGCCAACGGCTACGCCGACAACAACGTCTACCTCTATCAAACTCAGCAGGTACACGAAGTTTTTGATGCTTTGGACGAGTCGCAGCGCAAGCAGGCACTGGCTCCCACCAATCCGGGAGATGGTGAACCGGCGATCAAGTTCCGCCCCGACGGACAGCCACGTCCCGGTATCGCCTACGCCGACCTTTCGGACGACCAGCAGCAGTTGGTGCAGCGAGTGATGAAGGTCTTGATCGGTCCGTTCCGCCAGGAAGATGGCGATGAAGTCATGGAACTGATCAAGGTCAACGGCGGCATGGAAAAGATCCACCTCTCCTTCTTCCGAGATGGCGAATTGGCCAGCCGGCAGCGGTGGGACGTCTGGCGACTGGAAGGTCCCGGATTCGTCTGGAATTTCCGAGTTCTCCCGCACGTGCACTGCTTCGTCAATATCGCCACTGTCAGCTAATTGCCGGCTGATTGTCAGCTGTTTGCCACGGCTAAACTGTCAGATCGACTTGGGGTCTGGGTCAGCGTAACCGGGTGCTCAGTCGGCTGTGTGGATTGCGAGGGCCGCGGACCGTTTCCCGATTGTCCGCGGCCTTTTCTTTGTTCCCCGGGTCATCCCCGGCGGCCTGCCTGGGAGCCGACGCGCGCTGAAATCTCCGCCCATGGGGGCTCTCGCCTGGGTGTCGGCAGAGCCGCAAGGTCTCGCATGGTTTTTCATTCGAAGGTGAATTGCATGTTCATGTGGTTTAGATTGCTCGTGATTTTCGTCGGGATGGGGTGGGCGTGGTCTTGGTCGGCGGCCGAAGTGCTTCGAGCGGACGAGACTCCCGGGCCGAAAGTGGACTTTCAAAAGGTAATTCGCCCCATCCTGGCCGAAAAATGCTACCGCTGCCACGACGAGAAGAAGCAAGAGGGAAAGCTGGACATGACCCGGCGGGAAAAGCTGCTTCAAGGTGGCAATTCAGGTCCCGCGCTCGTTCCCGGCAACGTCGAGAAGAGCCTGATGATGGAGCTGATTGAGTTTGGCGAGATGCCCCCGGCCAAAGAGAAACAGGCCGTCACCAAGGAGGAGTTCCAGAAACTCTCGGCTTGGATCGAGGCGGGTGCTCCGATGCCTCAGCCGGAGGAACCGGAGAAGTCGCAATAGGCTGTCATGTCACGTTGGGACGTGTTGGGGCCGGTAACAAGTTCCAACATGAAAAGGGGCCGAAGCATCCTTGCTGACAAGGTGTTTCGGCCCCTCCTTCTTTATCCCCCGCATTCTTTCTTCACGATGGAACACGGGCTCGCTCGCGAGCCAATGACACGAGGGGAGAAACGAGCAGGCATTCCCCGTGGGGTTCGCCGGCGAGCCGATGGCCGATCACTGGTGCAGCGCGGTTCCACTGACGGCCAGTGCTGCCTCTTTCAGTGATTCGGCGAGCGTCGGGTGAGCATGGCAAACTCGAGCGAGGTCTTCACTGCTGGCCCCAAACTCGATCGCCGTCACGGCCTCGGCGATCAAGTCGCCGGCGCGGGGACCGAGGATGTGAACCCCCAGGATCCGATCAGTCTGCTTGTCGGCCAGGATCTTGACCAGGCCATCGGTATCCCCCAAGGTTCGGGCACGCCCATTGGCTCGGAAAGCAAAAACCCCCTTCCGATATTCCACATCCGCTTGCTTCAGTTCGTCCTCCGTCTTTCCGACGGAGGCAATTTCGGGATGCGTGTAGACGACGCCGGGAATGGCAAGGTAGTTGACGTGCCCATGCCCATTCACGATCGCCTCGACACAGGCCACGCCCTCCTCGGAAGCCTTGTGGGCCAGCATGGGACCGGGGACGCAATCTCCAACGGCATGGATTCCCGGGACATTGGTCTGATAATGCT
>JBJHCD010000994.1:0-2328 GCA_050485845.1 Pirellulaceae bacterium
CTGACCCTGGCGATGACGGTCTGCACCAGCGTGACGAGGAACACGAGGAAGCAGCGGACGCGGTCGAAGTTCGGGACGAACTTCGACGAGAAGTCCCCGAAGACACGGGCGAGGATTTCTCCTTGGCCCCTGCTGAACCGGTGCTGAACCCCCGGTATCCATCGCAGGCGAGTGACGCGGAGGAGGTCCTTGAGCAGCTTCATGCCATGGCGGACAGCGTCTTGGCTGAACTTGAGGAAGCCGATGCGACCGAGGGTCAGCCGACGGTCGAGGTCCTGGCCGAAGGGGAAGACGATATCCACCAGATTCTCCGTTCCCTGGCCGTGACCGAAGTCATTCCGGCCGAACCTTCGCCTTCGGTGGAAGAGCAGGCTCGCGCGGCGGAGCGAGAGTGGGAACTGTTGTCTTGGGAGGAGCGGCAAGGGTTCGAGCAGGCCGACGGCGAGAAATCGCGAGGCAGCAGAACCTCACGCGGCGCCGTGCGATCCCCATCGAGGCGACAGGAACCGCAGCCGATCGAAGTTTCCATCCCCGGACCTAATATGTGGTGGGAGCGCGAATAGTGACAGCTTGTGGGATAGCGAAAGACCCGGCTGTGAGGGCGTTCCCTGAGCGTGACGAGCCGCAGGTTCTCCGACTCGGTTCACTTCCACACGATTTTTTTGGCAAAAAATGGCCCGAATTTCCCCCATGGGGGCATACCACCCCATTTTCCTCTTTACGCAGATTCCCCGTTGCCGCTAGGATGCGTCCGAAACAACCCCCGCTAGATGAGCAAGCCCGGGATTTGAGCAAGGGAGTGCGAAAATGAACGGCATGGTCCTGCTGCTCGCGTTAGCGGCGCCGGGAATCGATTACGGCTGGCGCCCGGGGGCGGACGGCCAGCTTGAGTACATCGTGCAGCTCGAGCCGGAATTGGTCGAAGCCCTACGCCTTGGACGAGAAGTCCGCAGCGATATTCACCCTCAAGCTCGAGGTATGCGCCGATTCATCATTCGCCAAGGAACAGGGGAACTTCCGCAGCACATCGGCGACACGACTCGAGTTGCCCAGCGTGGGCTAAGCTCATCGCCCGGCCATGGTGGAATCGGGACAATGCATGTCGTTCAATCGTCGCGGATATTGGACGATTTAGACGATCTTCCCGAAGGTGTCCAAACGGGTTGGCAAGCCACCGATAACGGGCAACTAGAATTCATCATCCAACTGGACTCCTCGGCCCTCGACCGACTCCAGGAAGGGGAGCAGTTGATTGGCGAGATCGATCCGGAAGTGACCCAGGTCAGCCGCCTGCTAATTCGGCATGGCGAGTCGCCTCCTTCGCGAGTCGACATTGCCATGACCAGTGGTACCCAGCCTCTGGCTGCCGATCGTCGCAGTGGTAATTCGCGGGCACCTGCTGAAACTCCCGTCATGTTGCAGGGAAGTTCCATCCCACGATCGCCAGCGGCAGGTGGAGCGAATTCCAATCAACGGTCCATTTATGGTGGTGATAACTCGGCCACCGCAACCTCGACCGGTAACTCGACTTTCCGAAGCGGCGGCACGGCTTCGAATTCGACAGGAGCGCCCGCCGCCAGTCGAGATCCTCGGTCAGAAAGCTCATCATCGGTCGGCGGAACCAGCACTCGAAACGGAAACTCGGCCCCTGTGGACCCCACGGCCGGCGTGAGTCCGCTGCGGCCCGGCACTTCTCCCTGGACCAATGCCGCGAATGCTCCGGCCAACCCGCCGAATTCAGGCACCAACACGCTTGGTTCCCAGAGGGGTTCCGATTCAACAGGAGGGGCCGACAGTCGCGCCTCGGCACAAAACCCCAACCTGCTGCAGGCACCACCGACGGAAGGTTTTCGCTACTCGGACATGGACTTCGACGACGGAGAGGACCAGTGGAACAGCCCTCGTGGAGATGACCGAGGTTGGCAGCAGCAGGGAGCCAACTTGCAAGCTCCTCATCCCGATTTTTCAGATGACCGCCGGGAATATCGGGACGAGCGTCCTCGGGATTGGGAATCGAATCCTCGTCGAGGCTCATCCGCTCGCGACTACGGGCCACCTTGGTACGCCTCCGGTTCGGAGCATCCTGGAGAGCGGGGCGATGCACCTCGGGCTCCTGCCTCTCGAGCCAATGACGATCGGCGGTATCTCGAATATGAACATTACGCCACGGGTGCGGGGGCTCCACCGCCGCGCGTGGCTCGAGCTTCAGCGGAAACAGCTTCCGACCGTGAAGTAGCGTTGGAACGTGAATTGGCTCAAGAGCGACAAAAGGCTCTCGAGCGACGTTTAGAGGAACAAGAACGGGCCCTGGCCAGCATTGCCGCCGCT
>JBJHCD010000995.1:0-2322 GCA_050485845.1 Pirellulaceae bacterium
ACACAGCCCCTTTGGGGGCGCTCATTCGCTACACCGACGGCAGTCCCAAGCCGCCGGCACGCTTCACCAAGAAGCTTGCCGCCTGGGAGCGTTCGAACGGCGTCGGTCGTCTCGTGAAGAAGGAGCCGCCCCGGGTCTATCCGACCTGGACCGCTCCGGCCTCCTTCACGCTGCATGAAGGGAACTTCTCCTCGGACGGGGTGATCCTCGTCACCATCATGCGCAGTCATTCGGCGGACAGCCGACTGATCTTCGAAGTGGCCGAGGTACCGAAGGCCGGGCAGGTGCGTGTGCTCCTCGACTTCGGGGGCAACACTGAATTGCTGCATCTGGCGGAGTCCGTCACCGCGGCCGAGCTATGGATTGCGCGGGAGGGCTATCGCAACGCGCGGCTCGAGATCGTCGGTGCCGAGGACGGCGAAAGGGCAGGGGGCGCGGACCTGGCCGCCTGAGCCCTGAGAAGGCGTGAGGGGCCTGCCCAAGGGCCGGGCTTCTTACCGACCACACCCTCGTCCCGCGATGCCGCGGGGCACCATAGGATCCATCCCCAATGACGGAGGTCTTCAACCAAGAGCCTGCCCGGGAGGCTGGCGGCGTTCCAAGCATCAGCGGGACACCCGGCTCCTGACGTCGGGGCACCATCCCCCGCTCGCCATTCCCTTCCTTGCCCCGAATCCCGTCTTCGAGATCAACCCGCAAGGGGTCGGACTTCGGGCGAGCCCGTGCCGCCGGATGGATTCGGACGAGCCGAACGCACCCGGTGATGTCAGCCAGTCTTCGGGCCTGCGGGGTCCTGTCGCGCGGGGGATGGTCCCCTGCCTCCCAGACAGGAGCCAAACAGATGTCTCGCAAAGATGCACACGCCTTCGCCGCCTCCCTCGCCGCCACGCTCATGGTCTCGATCGTTGTCTTCCAGGCTGGGGATGGAACCTTTGGCGCCGTCCCCGCCGATGAAATCGACGGAGACGAGGTCGTGATCGTCTCGGAATACGATCCCTTCGGGTGAGGCTTCGGCCTCACTTCCCGAGGGCCCGGCACGGCGCGGATGCGCCTCCGGGCCTATCGCCGATAGAGTGATCGGCGGTGCCGATCTGAGGAACGCGTATGTGCCACCAGCACAGATTTTGGTGCGTACAGGGCGGCGAGCGGTCTTTCGCGCCGCCTTTCACGAACAACCGAGTTAAGCAGGAAGCAGTCATCGAAAAGCCACGATGGCTCGCTCGGATCATATGTCGCGACCGGCCCAAACCGGCCATTTGACCTATCTCGATGCAGTGATCTGCTGCCACAGGTTACGTGACTACGTGTACGTTTGCGGATGGCAGGTTTTGATGCCCATAGCCAAGTGACGATGGTACCTTGTGAGACATCGGGTCCGCGACGTCGACAATCCAGAACGAAAAGACTTGAATGTCGGAAAATCCGACGATATTGTTGTGTGGTTCCGGAGCATCAGACGTATTGATATGAGCAACACATCCGCCCCGACCAAAGAACAGAAGGTCTTCCCGCGTCATGAGCTCGAACTGCTCCTGACTGATGAATTGTTGCTGGCGGCTGAAACGGAGGCCGGCATGCTCGGTATCGCGATGCCGACGCAACAGGCACAGGCCGTGACGGCGCCAGTACCGATTGACTCGCTGGTTGCCGTAGAGATCCTTTGTTCCGTCGAACCGGTGCTGGGATTTCCACCGCTGGATGCCACTGTGCGGGCCGGCGGCTATGCCAGCGTCCAGGACGCGCTCGATCACTTGCTGCCACGGCTGGAAAGCCAATGGCAGAAAAAGCAGGGTGGGGCCAATTGATGAGTGGCAGGAAGGACGATGACGAGGATCGCGAAGCCCGGAGAAGGTTGGGGGAACGTCTGCGGGAGGCCAGAAAGTACCTTGGCTTGAAACAGGATGAGGTGGCGCAATACCTGAAGATTCCGCGTACGGCCCTGTCGGAAATCGAAGGCGGCACGCGGCGTGTTGAAGTCCTGGAGCTCAACCGGTTGGCCAAGCTGTATCGTCAGCCGGCCGCCTATTTCATCGGTGAAGATGAGACGGCGTCGTCTTATCCGGTTGATGTCGCGCACCTGGCACGGAAGGCCGCTGATCTGTCCCGTAAGGATCGCGACGAGCTTGGTCGGTTTGCCGAGTACCTAAGAACCCGTGCCAAAAGGGAACCGGAGTAATCGATGGTTTCACCCTATGCACGGGCAGTCAGAAAAGGAACGGCGGCGGCCTCTCGTCTGCATCAGCAGCTTGACCTTCGAGCGAGGCTTGAAGTCGAATGCGGCGCGGTGAACGTCTTCGGTCTGATCAGTCATCTGGATGTACC
>JBJHCD010000996.1:0-2322 GCA_050485845.1 Pirellulaceae bacterium
TGGCCCCGCCGGAACGGGTCCGACGGAGGCCACTTTTGGAGGGGTCTCGACAGCCAGGGCGACCGAAGACAGCCAGAACTCAAGACGTTAGGGTGTCTTCGGATTCTAGGGTGTCTTCGGATTCTAGTGATCCCCCCTGGTAGATGGTCTGGGCATCATCAGTCGATGGGTTCACTGGGTGTGCGTCGTGCGTTCACATGGACATTGCACGAAATCATCAATTGCCCCATGAGTGTCGAAGATGGGGCGTGGCAGATGAGGGATGGAGGGATGGATGAAATTTCAGGAAACTCAAGATCCCAAAGTGTTGGTCACCCGGTACGGTAGCAAGCTACCCAATATTTTTTTCTCGCTCCTATCCTTCGCGATCGGCCTGCCGGCAATGATCGCCGGACTCGGCCTGTTCGGTTGGGAGGCCGAGGCACCGCCGACATTAAGTTTCCTCGTTGGCGCCGGATTGCTTGTCCTCGGTGTCGGGCTGCTGACCTATCGACGGGGATTTGTCGTGGACAAACGGCGCGGCCTGCTGACCCATTGGCGTAGCTCGTTCGGAGTGCGCCAGCGGGAGGCGATTCCCCTTTCCGAAGTGAGGCAAGTCATCCTACGTTGCGAAAGGCGAATTACAGCCGGATCCAGCAGCGGCCAATCGAAAAACTACACCGTCTTTCCCGTCTGTCTGGATGGGGAGGGAAAGTCGTTCCGGCTGGCGAATGAACTGAGCCTCGAGGCGGCACGCGGCACCGCGGAGCATGCGTCCAAAATACTGGAGGTCCCGATTGTCGACCGTTCAGACAGAATCATCTTCAAGGAGGAATGGTTCTAGTGAAAACCACAACTCGCTATCCGCCTCCCACGGGGGGCAGAACACTCAGCTCATCTCCCTCGGCCAGCGCGCGGTCTCGATTCCGTTCAAACGTTCCATTGACCGTCAGTACCTGAACGTGGTTGGCTGGAATCTCAAGTTGAGTCAGCACCTGGTTGATCGTGGCTTGATCCGCCACTTCCAAGGTTCCGTCGGCCGGAGTCCTGTCCTTGAGAAACCCCATCAGCTTGAGACGAATCTGCATGAATCACGCTTCCTTGGTGCCGACATATGCCGCATGAGCCGAATCGACGGAAGTGGTGCGCGGGACATTGCCATACTGATAGTCACGCGGTTTGGAAGGTTCGCCCAACAGCGTGGCTGAAAGCAGCTTCTGAGCAACCCCCGCCCCAATGTAAGCTCGGCGAATATCGAACGGATTCTCGTGCAAATATTTCTTCCACTTCCCCAATTTGGCCTGCGACTGCATGATCCCTTTGACCATGCCGACATCGGTCAGCATCCCCATGTCGTTGGCTCTGCCAATGAAGATCGCTCCGGTGATTTGGTCATCGGTCCAGAGGAGTTTGCGATAGACGTAGCCACCGAGATTCTCGATCGTCATCGGCTCGGCACCCTCAGAGTTCCAAGTCCCAAAGCTTGATACTTGCAGACCGCAGATGTCGACAATGTTCATCAGCAGGCTGCCGGGATAATGCACTTCGCGTCCCGCCATGTTGGCCCCGGCGACGCGGCCATGATCGACCGCCGTGGTCTGGATGGCGTGGATCGCTCGCTGGTCGCTGAACAACACGGGGCCCTGGGCGACGTCGCCGGCCGCATGGATTCCGGGGATGTTCGTCTGCATCTGGTCGTTTACCAGAATCCCCTGGTCGATCTCGAGGCCGCTGTCCGTCAGGAAGTCGGTGTTGGGCCGAATTCCCGTTGCCAGAATGACGATGTCGGCGGGGAGGGTCTTGCCGCTGGCCAGAACCACCTCCTTCGCATTCCCCGACTCGCGAATCTCCTGGACGGAATCGTCGCAGTGAACGGCAACTTCACGCGACTCGAGCCACTTTTCGACCATCGTCGCGGCGGACCGATCGAGCATCCGAGGCAAGACTTGACTCTCCCGCTCGACTACCGACAATTCCCACCCTCGCTTGTACATCGCATTCAATACGATGAAACCGATGAAACCCGCTCCGACCAGAACGACTCGAGGTCGCTTGATTCCATCGGCCGACTGCAGCAGTTGCTCGGTCTGATTCAAGTTCCACAAGGGCTGCACGCCGGGCAAATCGGCGCCGGGAATATCGGGGCGAAGCGGAGAGGAACCGACGGCGATCAGCAGTTGGTCGTAAGACACGGTGTCGCCATTGTCGAGCGTCACTTGCTTTGCGGCCGAGTCGACACGGGCAACTCGCCGGCCGAAACGAGTCTCCGTCCCCAGACGTTTGAAATAGGCGTCATCTCCCGTCAAGGTATGCTCGCGAGGAATCTTCCCCGCGATCCAGTAG
>JBJHCD010000997.1:0-2304 GCA_050485845.1 Pirellulaceae bacterium
TGGTCGCCAGCGTTTCCGAAGGGGCTTTCAAATAGGCCGCCTGCTGGACCGAAGAACCTCCACTGGTGGCCGGATAGCCGGCCGCTCGGCAGCTCCCGCCAGGACAACTCCCACCGGCGGCATGACCACCGGTGGAATGACACCCGGTGACCGCACCAATCGACAACACGCAAACGGCCAGACACGCAATCAAACGACTCATCGCCGAAGCTCCCGAGGCAAGGGTGACTCAAATCTTCAAACTAAAACGTTTCCCGTTACCAGGACCGATCCTGGCGGACTGTCCTCAGGATCGTCTTCGATGAGCCCGCCGGCGTGTGATGTCCCGTACAGTTGGCCCAAGTCGGGCTCACGGCTTGGCCTGATCGTTGAGGCCCCAGTCATAATCCAGATAGGTCAGCCGGGCGTTGCCCCCGCGGGCCAAGGCCGCGGCCGATTGGGGAACGTAGGGGGCCATCCACCGAATGCGAGTGGCCGCGTCGTCGCCAAAGTCCTCGGCAAACCATTTCAGAATCGGCGAAACCGCCAGCGTCCGAGACCGCACATCGGCGCGAAACTTGGTGGGATCGGCAAAGAACGCCCGGGTGCTGGCGTCCAGTTGCTGGTCCAGCTTGGCTGGCAGGTAAGCCTCGCGGGCCAGTTTCGGGCAGCCGATGGAAGCGCACACAATAGCGAAATGGATTCGCGGTTCCCCCATCGGCCGCAAGAGTTCATGCTCGATGGCGTCCAGGCTGTAGTGCTGCCCATCCACGGGAATCTGAAGATCCTTCCAGATGTTGTACCCCCACAGTTTGGCGGTGTGGTTGCGGATGCTGGTGGTGGGATACTCGCGAAGAATGCCCCGGACGGTGACCGCGTTGTAAGCGTTGATCCAAAACGCCAGCACGGCATTGCGGTTGGCGCTCGGCCCCAACTTGGCGGACGAAAGGTGCTTCAGGTAGTCGTCCAGTTTGCGGAGGTCGGCCGCCGAGGCTTTCCAGGCGGTGTAGTCCACGAAACCGCGTTGGTCGACATAGGTTTTCAGCAGCGCGTCCCAGGAAGAGTGGTCGAGGCGATCGACCACAACACGTTGGGCCACGGGGACTTCGACGCCCACGAGCACCTTGGGCCCCCCATGGGCCTGGGTTGGGGCCAGCAGGCCCATGAACAGACCGAGAATTGCCATTCCGTTGAAAAAAGCTCGCATCAGACACCTCCTTGTTGACTTGCTCCGTCGCTCGACGCTTGGGGGCAGCGGACGGATCGAAACGATGAACCCTACCGGTGTTATGATGCCATCCGGGGCCCGATCACGTCTGTGAGGCGGGCCACACTGGGCCGTGGCTCGGGTGGATTTTCGCCAATTCCCAGAAAATTGGGCTCGCTGGGAATAAAGCGGGCTCCTGGCGACATGAAGAAGATGGGCGGGAATGGATCTCGCGATTTCAGGGGCTCGGCGGAAACACGGGCCTTGAGACGGCCCGGTTGATCGGGGAATACGGTTTGGCCAACGATGCCGAGCGAGTCGAGCGGTTTCTCAGGCACCTGGAGCCACTTCAGGGGCCGCTGGAGGCCTATTGCCGCCGGCTGGTCCACGACCCCAACGGGGTGGCCGATGTGTTGCAGTCGGCCGTGGCCAACACGTACCGCGATTTCCACCTGTATGTCGAGGGGACGAACTTCCGGGCGTGGATTTTTCAGTACGTTCATCGGGAGATTCAGAACTGGAATCGCCGGTTTGCGCGTCGGCGGGCCGAACCGCTTCCGGCCGATTTGACCATCGAGGAGACCTGGGAGCTGATTCTTGACGAGCCGGTGCTGCGGCAACTGCTCGAAGATCCCGAAGCCGTGCTGGAACGCTGCGACGAGGCCCTGGCGTCGGCCGTGCGGAGCCTGCCACCGGTCGAGCAGGCCATCCTGCTGCTCAAAGCGATCGGAGACTTCAAGTACCGCGAGATCGCTGAGATCCTGCAACTCCCCCTGGGTACCGTGATGAGCCGTCTGGCGCGGTGCCGTCTGCGATTGCGGAAAACCCTGGTGGACGAAGGTCAGCGGCTGGGGATCCTCCAATCGCCCGACGTCGAAGAACAACCCTGACGCCGCTGGCGGCGAGTGACCGCGAGAGAGCGAGGGAGTGTGTGAGCGAGCGACTGTGTGAATCAGGGAATCTGTGAATGATGAGGAAGTCGAGGTTGACCGCGTGAAGGAATTCCCACGAGCGATCAGGCGGCCGAGGCCCACCGGGGCCCAGGAGGGGCCGCACGAGACACCCATGAATGCCCGCAACAGGTCGCGCAAAGTCCGGAGGCCTTTCCGGATCGGCAC
>JBJHCD010000998.1:0-2296 GCA_050485845.1 Pirellulaceae bacterium
AGCGTTTGGAACTACGATCCAGCAGCCTGTTTTCCGGATGGCGGCGACAAGGCAGGACATGCCCACGGCGAGGCCATTCCCAGTGGCTCTCCCATCCCGGTTGCCCCCCATGGACACCACGACTTCGATCATTGGACGCCAAAATCCGGCCTCCACCACTGAAGTCCCCGTCCTTTGCCATTGGCTTCTGGGCCGACTTACAAACCGACAGACGCGAACGTGAGTTCTGATCGAACGTTGTTGTTCCCAGACTCCGCCCGTTAACCGCCTACCAACCGATGTGGCCGCAGTTGCGGCGAACCATTGCACGCAGGAAGCGAATCGATGAATGTGCGACCAATCCAGCAGCAACGATCGATGCGGCAAGGACGCCCGCTCCACAGCCGACTCGGAGCCCGACGACCGTGGAGCTTCTTTGCCCTTGCGGCAGTGAGCTTCCTGGTTTGCGGTTGCCAGTCGATCTTCTCGCCAATCAGTGGAGTTCCGGCTCATCGCCTGCCTCCAGAGTTCCTGGCACAGCCCAAGAACAACCTGATGCCGATCGATATCTCGAGGCTCCGCCAGGACCCACCCCGCGAGTACCAACTCGACGCGGGCGATATCCTCGGAATCTATATTGAAGGCGTCTTGGGAGACGCCGAGACCCTTCCGCCAGTCCATTTCCCGGAGGGGACCAGCGACCTGCCTCCCGCGATTGGGTACCCCGTACCCATTCGAGAAGACGGGACCCTGAGTCTTCCGCTGGTTCCACCGATCTCCATTCGGGGGCTGACGCTGAGCCAGGCGACCGACGCGATTCGTCGCGCTTACACGGTCGATAGTGACATCCTGGTGGAAGGACGAGACCGCATTATCGTGACTCTGATCCGAGAAAGAACCTACCATGTCGTCGTCATGCGGCAGGACGGAATCCCGGGACAGACTCGAGGTCAACAACCGGGACGCGGCATGGTGACCGAACTGGGCAGCCTTCGAGGAAGCCAAGGGGAGTCAGTCAATCTTCCCGCCTACAAGAACGACGTCTTGCATGCCCTTGCGGCCACGGGGGGCCTGCCGGGACCGGAAGTTCGCAACGAAATCCTGATCCTGCGAGGAACCAGCGCCGACGCCAAGGCTCGCGACGCCTTCATCCAAGAGTTCTACTCCGATAAATGCAAGTCCGGCCCTTGTCTCTGCTTGCCCCCGTTGCCCGAGGACCCGGCCATTATCCGCATTCCACTGCGACTCCCACCTGGAGAGGTCCCCACGTTCAGCCCCGAGGATATCATTCTGCAGAACGGGGACATCGTGATGCTGGAATCGCGGGAGACCGAAGTCTTCTACACGGGGGGTCTGCTGGGGGCTGGCGAGTTCCCGATGCCGCGTGATTATGATATCGACGTCCTGACCGCACTGTCCGTGACCGGACCCGGCATCGCCGGCAACCCGATGGCCGGACGAGGCATGGGGGGTGGAGCCGGCAACTTCGCTCTTGGTCTCGGGGGTGTTCCGCCGGGTGACCTGTTCATTCTCCGCCGCACGCCCTGCGGAGGACAAGTCACGATCAACGTGGACATGGCTCGAGCACTCCGAGATCCTCGCAGCCGACCATTGGTCCAAGCGGGCGACGTCCTCATCCTCCGCTACAAGCCGGAAGAAGAAATCTTCAACTTCGGTCTGGGAACCTTCTTCACCTTCGGTATCCGCGAACTGCTCCGCCGCTAACGGCCGGCCTGAGCGACAACCTCCTCCCGGGCTCGTTGAACCACCCGTTCACGAGCCCCACCGGGGGGGCCGGATGAAATCAAGAAGTTTCTGATCTCGATTTCGAGAAAACCGAACCTCGGCCAACCAAACCTCAAACTCCCTGTCAGCCGGCAGCGTGAACGACTTCGTTCCCCTGCCGGCTCTCTCGTTTCTTGGCCATGCACAGAACAACACCTATGAGGGGGACGATCGAACAGTGTGACAGAGTGTCAACACTAGGAGGCTTTTCTGTCCGTTTCTTTTCCCTTCGCCCTCGGAATTCTGTAGCCCAGCAACGCCCCGCGAAGTATCTCTTGAAGTATTTCTGGTCGGGAAATAGTTGGTCGCGGGGTGAGTTGGTGTACAATACTCACGTGACTCTGCCGTGCTTCTGAGATGGGGCTCGTGGGATGTCGGAATGGGGCCCGAGAAAGTTTTCGGAAAAAATCTCCATTTGTCGGTCCGGTTTTTGTGCCGTTTTCCGATCGACTTCTATGAGCGGGTGGTTGCTTCCATGGCCGATACCCTGGAGCGATCCAATTCCCCTCTCAGCAATCGCTTGGGTCCTCAG
>JBJHCD010000999.1:0-2290 GCA_050485845.1 Pirellulaceae bacterium
GGGCCGTTCCGCGAGTCACAAAGTCCACATATCCGGGAAACCGCTGCTTCCCCGAATCAAAGGTCAGCGTTGCCAAAGCCACTTGCTTCATGTTATTGGAACACTGAAGCTTGCGGGCCGATTCGCGAGCGGCATTCACAGCCGGCAACAAGAGCCCCACGAGTGTGGCTATGATACTGATGACCACCAGTAGTTCGACAAGTGTGAATGCTGTACGTCGCGATTTCGGCATGAGAAAAACCTCCCTGGAACGAACGCCCCCCGGGCAGACATGATAAGTGTGAGTCGCCAGCGGCGCGAAAACCGGATCAGTCAGCGGAGAAACGGATCGCCCGCGGAATAGATCTGCATTATCTCCCATCGCCCAGCCATCGTCCAGCATTTGATCGTCGAAATTCACAATTCTGAGGAAATGATGCGTCATATCTATCTTGACTATAACGCGACCACCCCCGTCGCCCCTGCCGCACGGGAGTCCATGACCCCCTATTTCTGCGATTATTTCGCCAATCCGTCCAGTGGACATGCCCGGGGCCTCGCCTGTCGCGAGGCGATCGAAGACGCTCGAGCCCATGTCGCTCGCCTGCTGGGGGCCGACACGGACGAGATCATTTTCACCTCGGGAGGGACGGAGAGTAACAACCTGGCGCTGCTGGGAGTCATGTTCCAAGACGCTCCGGAAATGGGGGGACACTTGGTCATCTCCAATCTCGAGCATCCCGCTGTCACCGAGCCGGCTCGGTTCCTGCAGCGAATGGGCTGCCGGCTCAGCATCGCCGCCAGCAATCCAGATGGAGTCGTCTCGCCCGAGGTGGTCGAGGACTTGCTGAACGACGACACTCGGCTGGTCAGCATCATGCACGCCAACAATGAAATCGGGACGATTCAGCCGATTCGCGAGATCGCCGAACTCTGTCACGCTCGTGGTGTCGTCCTCCACACGGATGCTGCCCAGTCGCTGGGCAAGATCCCGGTGGATGTTGATGAACTGGATGTCGACCTGCTGACCCTGGCGGGACACAAGGTTTATGCTCCGAAAGGGGTGGGAGCCTTGTTCGTGAGACGGGGAACTCCCCTGGAGCCCCTGCTTCGAGGGGCCGGGCATGAACTTGGTCTGCGTCCCGGAACCGAGAACGTCCCCTCCATCGTGGCACTCGGGACTGCCGCCCAACTCGCCTGGACTCGCCTCGAAAAACAGGCCGAACAGGGAGATCAATTACGCCGATTGACCGATCGACTGCACCGCGAACTAGAACGGGGAATGGACGTACCGCTTCGAGTCAACGGAGCGGCCAGTCCTCGCCTTCCCAACACGCTGAATGTCATCTTTCCGGGAGTTTCCGCGGCGGAGATGCTCCGCCAGACTCCCGAACTGAACGCCAGCACCGGTTCGGCCTGCCACAGCACCGCCATCACGATTTCTCCCACTCTGGCCGCCATCGGACTCGGTCCCGACGAGGCACATGGGGCCATACGGCTCAGTGTCGGTTGGTATACGACGGACGAGGAGGTTGATCGAGCGGCAAGTCTGCTGCTGGAAGCCTGGGAGCGGCTACGACGATAACAGCCGAGTGTCGAGACGAAGGGGCCGCCGCGGTTACGGAACAATCTCGGCCGTGGCGGCGGTCGGGTGAATCGGTGAATCGGTGAATCGGCGGGATTGGTGTTGTTGTCGTTTCCGGAATTACGTAGATTCCCCGGTCTGATGATTACCCCATTCGAAAAACCGATTCCCGTCACGCGGCCGTACCTCCCCCCACTCGATCGATTCCGAGCCGAGCTGGAAGCGATCTGGGAGAACGCTTGGCTGACTAATAACGGGCCCACGCTTCAGCGGTTCACCACCGCGCTCGAAAATCGGCTTGGAACCCCCCACCTCTCCCTATTCGCCAACGGGACCCTCGCCCTCCAAATTGCCCTCCAGGCCCTTGAACTGTCGGGCGACGTCATCACCACCCCCTTCACCTTCGTCGCCACCACCCACGCCATCACGCAAAACAGGCTCCAACCGGTCTTCGTCGATATCGAACCCGAGTTCTATACGCTGGACCCGAACCGAGTCGAAGCGGCCATCACGCCTCGCACGAGTGCCATCCTTGCCGTCCACGTCTTCGGCCACCCCTGCCGACTGGAAGACTTGGCCGACATCGCCAGTCGGCATCAGCTCCCCTTGATCTATGACGCGGCCCATGCGTTCGGCGTTGAAGTCGCGGGACGGCCCATCGGGTCATTCGGCGACCTCAGCATGTTCAGCTTCCATGCCACCAAACTTTGCCACTCCGTCGAAGGA
>JBJHCD010001000.1:0-2279 GCA_050485845.1 Pirellulaceae bacterium
CGTATATCCTTCCCAGAAACTCGAATCAGTGTCGGGGTGGCGACCCGCATCCAGCCGCCGCAACATGAATGCAACTCGCTCCGCATGCCAAGCGTCGGCCTCGGTACGAAGCTGCCGGTAAGCGGGATCGAGCAGCAAATCCGCTCTTGTGAAATCGGGTCGATACAGCAACGGTTTAAGCTTTTCCTCTTTCGGTGCATCGGGCAAGAACGATCCGTGGCCCGATTCCACCAGCTCAATGCAACGGAGCCAGGCGAAATAGGCCAGCGAGTTGCGTCCGCCGTCACGGCCCCGCTCGAAACCCAATGAGTTGCGTTGAAGGGCGACATTCAAGGCGTGGAACACATCCACGCTCTCCCACGCGTTGCCGAGCACGATCAGGCCGGTGAGTCCCCGAACCGCCTCATCGGCTTCATGGGGCTCGGTTAATTCGCCATAAATGTCGTCCAAGCTCCAATCGAGAAGGTTGGGGAGGTATTGCGAACTGTCGGCCCGTGGCGGGTTGACGATCCACTTCATCGCTTGCAACTGATACTTTTCACGGCCGAAATGTGCGTCTGGGTTGATTTCCAGCGCTCTGGCGATCTCATCGCAAGCGGCCTCGACCTCGGCGATCCGGGCTCGATCGGCGCCTTGGCTCGCCCAGCGATGAACGAGAAACGTGCCGAGGTTCGCATGATACCGGTAACGGTGCTCCCGGACTTCGGGACGCGAGGCGTCGAGCTTCTCCAGTTCCACTCGCTTTCTCTCCATCCAAGAGATCGCCTCGTCTCCCAGCCCAAGGCGGTCGCAGGCGACTCCGGCATCGTCGTAGGCGGCAAGGTCGTCAGGCTGGCTCTGGAGATGAAGCGTCACCCGAGCCAGACGCATTTCGTAGTACAGCGGCGGATTCCGTTCAAACCGGCCGGTCAAAGCGGCGACGACCTCGGGCATTCCAATCGCCTCTTCGGCGGGAGTGTCCCGATCCCAAAGGCACGCGGCCACCGAAAGCGGCAGTCCGACCAAGAGTGCGAAAACCGCCATCGCGTGTCTCATCATGCGACTCCCGACGCGAACGTTGTTGGTACAGTAACATTTCCGAGCAACCGTAGCGGACCCTTCCAACTCGTGGATAGCAGACTCAAACGAATCTCGAAGTGATTGGTGCCAGTGCCAGCCAAGTGGCTGATCAATGATTGATGGCTGGTACCCATTGCGTCCTGCACTGGAACCCTTTAAGGCTGGCACCAATCGCACCGGCACCCCGGTATTGGCGAATGACCAGCAACACGGGGCGGCGGGTGTTGACGTTGATTTTAAATTCCGTTGGCCACCGCCGCTCCCATGCATCCGCTAGTTCGCACCTCAGCGGTCACGCGACTGCGCGAGGTATTTTACCAGATGAGGTGGCGATGGCAGAACCAACTCGGTAGCGTTCGTGTACCCCACACAGCCGACGCCCCCCACGAGACACACTCGCCCGCCCTGGCGCAACACGCCTGCCCAGCGGGGAAGTGACCTCGGCAACGGCACCGCTGATGAACACTCAGGGACGCTAATGAGACTGCATGAACCGAACGTCGCGATCACGGCGGACCTTGCCAAGCACCCACCGGCGACCCGTTGGTAGTTCCTGCCGGCGACATGACCGGCCAAAGTTTCCCATCAGTGTTTATCAGCGTTCATTCGCGGTTCCCCACCAAGGCCCCCCACCTTCAGGAAGCCTGCCACGACAAACTGGGCCAAACGGTCGATCAGCCACCAGCGTAGAAAAGGATTGAGGGACAGCCGTTATGGGGCCGCCGCAGGAAAATGTTAACTTCGGGACCGACCTGATCGGCGGCTCCCGTTGACCACTTCGTTATCCGCCGATTTCCAAAGGGATACCTTTAAGTTTCTGAATAAGCTGGTTAGCTCGATTCTCAAACGAACCGTAAATCTCCGGATCGGCAGCGAACCACTGTTGATTAGTTCCCAAAAAGTGAATCGTTTCAACGATCTTTTGTCGCAATGGATGTGGAAGTTGTTTCATTTCGTGTAGTCGAAATTGAACCAGTCCAAAAAATGCACTCGCTCCATCGGAATCATCGCGTGCGAACTCAGATCGAAGGTAATCCATGTAAGCATTGACATAAAATCCAAAACACTTTAACGTCATCCACATCAGATCTTCGTGTCGGTTGAGCGATGCCTCCTTGAACATCTCAACAGCCTCGGAATGCGTTTTGGCAAAAAACTGCCGATAAGCATGTTCGCCGTCGAGACCGAGGTCTTCACGTCGAGACCCAAATACGACCCGC
>JBJHCD010001001.1:0-2274 GCA_050485845.1 Pirellulaceae bacterium
CCCAGCGGCAGCGAGATCTGCTGTGGAACCGTGAGCGAAAAGCCCGGCTCGAGTTGCTCCATCGACAGCCGATAGAACTCCGATGAGTCACCGGTTCGGCAAGTCAGATCGCGTACCACGATCGAGTAGGTTCCCGAAATCCCCGCCTCAAACTCCAACCCGGCATCGGTCGTCCCCGGCAGGTCATCGTTCTCCATAAGAACCTCACCGTCAGGGCCCAGTAACGTCAATTCGACGTCGAGACTTCCGCCCAGACCGACAGACTCACAGCGAAGCCGCCAATAGTCCCCCTGCTGTACATTCCACGAATAGCGGTGCTCCAAATCGCTTGGAAGAAGCCGGCGAGTCACACACCCCGGTGGATTTAGCCTGCTCGACTCGCGATGCGGCAGGGAGTCCTCTTCCGTCGGCTCGCGGGCAGTCTGCTGCTCATCAGACTGTGCAACGATCCGAGCGGGGAAACCTGGCGAGACCTTCAGACGGTATACGTAGGCCGGATCGCCTCGGGAATCAGCATCGCGAACGTGGATCGTATAGGTTTCTCCCGCCTTCGTCGGAAATGATAACAGGCCATCTTGTCCGTCCGTACCCGCCCAATCAGCAACCAACTCGCCCCGAGTGTCGTAAACCTCCAGAATGCCCAGGAAATCCGAGCCGACGCGACGAGCCATCAATTCGACGGTCACGATGCCGGAATCCAACGCGGTCCACTGATATCGATCCACCTCCGTCAAGCGACTCAGGCGACCGGAGACGGCGATCGGTGGATGAGGCAACTCTTGTGGCCGATCCCCCGTCCGCGACTCGAGAATCTCCTCCTCTCGACTGACGTAAAACCGCGCTGTGCGTGACGAGCCATTCGCGTTGGCAACCTGAACGTAGACCCAGCCCCTGGGCATGTCGGCGGGCACCGTGATCCTGGCCGGCACCTCGCGGGGAATGGGGCGAGCCGGCGTGCCGGCTCGAGGACCGAACCAATAAGGAGGTGGAAGGAGCAGATAATCTCCCATCTCACCTCGAATCTCCAACTCAATCCGCTCGTCATGCACAAACCACTGCACATCCGGCGTCAAATCAAAACCGCCCAGCTGCACGTCGGTAGTTTCTCCCGCCGCAACGACCGGAGGAAAGAGATAGCCCAACTCGGGCGGTTGCTGCGCCTCACTGATCGCGACCACGAGCCACGAAGCCAGGATACCAAGCGTGACATGGAATCGAAGTGATGTCATGGGTGAGAACAGGATTCACGAAATACAAAAGATAGGAAGAAAAAAAGTGACAATATGAAGAGGTGAAGTGGTGAAGAAATGAATTACAAGTCACGAAATGACGTCGGACCACACTCCGGCCACACCGTTCCTTTCCCCTTTCCCCTTTCTCCTTTCTCCTTTTGCCTCGGAGTCCCCATTGGGCTCCGATAACAAGTATTCTTGCCACGTCAGGCCAGGACCTCTCGAATGCACGTTCCGCCATCCACCAAGGGAACGGGGCGGCCGAGTGGAGTGAGGTAGGTTTTGTTTGCGTCGACGCCCACCAGATGGAACAGGGTGCGAAGTAGATCTTGAATCCCATGGGGCTGAGTGGTCGGATAGCTGGCCGTCGCGTCGCTGGCTCCAACCACCGCCCCTCGTTTCACTCCCCCGCCCGCCAGAATCACGGTCTGGCATTGCGACCAGTGATCTCGTCCGGCGTCCTTGTTGATTCGGGGCGTTCGGCCCATCTCTCCCATCATGATGACCAGCGTCTCGTCGAGCATGCCTCGATCATCCAGGTCGTTGATCAGGGCGCTGAACGCGCGGTCGGTGGGTGGAACAAGTGCCTTTTCGTGGCTCGTGAAGTTGTCCGTGTGAGTGTCCCAGCTTCCATGGTCAATCCCGATGAACCGGCACCCAGCTTCCACCAGCCGACGGGCCAGTAGAGCACATTGTCCGAGTGACGTGTGTCCATACGTTTCACGTATCCGGGGGGATTCAGCCTGAATGTCAAAGGCAGCTCGAGCTTGCGGTGAACGGACCAAATCGAACGCCTGCTCGAAATAGGACGACAGAGTTTCCGCCTTCCCCGTCGCTTGCCGACTGCTTCCCAACTGTTCGGCTTCGGCCAGAAATCGTTGCCTCCGCTCGAAACGCTCAGGACTTACCGGCTGGGGAACCGCCAGATCGCGCACCTGAAAATCAGGTTGGACCGGATCATTGTCGACCGTGAAAGGAGCGTACTTCGCTCCAAAGAATCCCGGACCTCCCGGACCCAGTGGATTCGGCATCTCAATGTAGG
>JBJHCD010001002.1:0-2257 GCA_050485845.1 Pirellulaceae bacterium
CACGCGACCCATCCGGAAACACCGTTGGGTGGGTCCTTTGCGGTGGGAAGCCCAAGCATGAACCAATCAATTCCCGTCCCGAGTGGACCGTGCGCCGGTGACGCGGGCTTTTATTCCCGCGAAGCGCGTCGGAAAGGCTGTCCCTGAGCTGGTAGGGGCGTGACCCCAAAAAACTACTTGGCTCTGTGCTTGGATTGGGATATTCTGACGCGTGTCGAGATTCCACAATCAATGGAGAGACGCCGATGCTGACGTTAATTGGTGGACGACATGTTGCCTGTGATGGAATCACTCGTCGTACCATGCTGCAAGCAGGAGGAGCCGGCTTGCTGGGCATGAGTCTCCCCAGGTTGCTGGAGGCGGAGGGGGTCGCGAGGTCGGGACCGGCGCCTCGAGCCAAATCGGTCATATTCCTGTTCTTGTTCGGGGGGCCAAGCCAGCTTGAGACTTTCGACATGAAACCGGAAGCTCCCGCGGAGATTCGTGGGCCATTCCGGCCGATCGCTTCACGCACACCGGGTTTGCGGATCAGCGAGCATCTGCCGAATTTAGCCGGCATGTCGGATCGATACGCGGTGATTCGGACGATGTCCCACGATTACAACGATCACAGCGGGGGCGGTCATTACGTTCAAACGGGGCGTCGTTGGCATGTTCCGGTGGGAGGAGGTTTCAACGTCACGCCGAGTGACTGGCCCTCGATCGGTTCGGTGACAAACTACGACTCACTGAAGAAGTCGGGTGGAAATCCTGGAGCCATTCCTCCCTATGTCGTTGTTCCCAATTCGCTGGGGAGGCTTCAGGAATACAAAGTCCAATTGAAGCGGCCTGGGGAAACTGCCGGATGGCTGGGGCAGGCCCATGCGCCGCTCGTAACGCGTGTTGACAAGCGGGATCCGACGGACAATCCGTATTGGCGTGATTGCACGGACGAGGAACTCACCTTCGAGGTCGATGGCCTTCATCGGCTTGATGGCCTGACCCTCGATCGGCTCAATCACCGCAGTACGCTGCTTGAACAATTCAATGCGCAACGTCGATTGGCGGACCGGCAGGCCGTGGTTCGCGACTACGATCAGTTTCGGGAGCAAGCATTGGCGTTGGTTGCTTCCCAGGAGGCTCGGAATGCGTTTGACATTCGCAAGGAGTCGTCGCGATTGCGAGACCGGTACGGTCGTCATCTGTTCGGCCAGTCGACCCTGGTGGCGCGGCGACTCGTGGAAGCCGGCGTGCGATTCGTGACGGTCCATTACGACTGTGTGGATGGATACAGCTGGGACTCGCACCGCAACAGCGATGACGTCAAAACGCACCTCCTCCCAACGTTCGATCAGGCGATGTCGGCGCTACTGGCCGATTTGGAGGAACGCGGGTTGTTGGAGGAGACATTGGTGGTGGCCATGGGCGAGATGGGGCGCACGCCCCGAGCGAACCCGCAGTGGGGTCGAGACCACTGGAGCACCCTCTTCCCGGCCGTGCTGGCCGGCGCTGGAATTCGCGGTGGTCTCCTTTATGGAGAAACCGATCGCCAGGCGGCATACGCCACCACGCAGCCTGTTTCGCCCGAGGACCTGGCGGCCACCATCTACCATGCGCTCGGAATCGATCACGAATTGCGGCTCGACGACGCATTTGGTCGGCCCCAACCTGTCATCGAAGGAGGGCATCCGGTGCTGGACCTGTTTGGCTGAACCTCGCGGGAATAAATCCTTCGGTTGATTCAATTCACCACAGCTCCCAATCTCCCAATTAGCGACAGTGAGGAACCGTAACCATGCCACGCCCCTTCATTGCCCTGTTGGCTGCCACCGCTTTCATGTTCGCTGGGGATCGGGTGTCTCACGCGGAGACGATTGCCGACGTGGTGGAGTCATTTGAAGGCGTCATCCGTGCCGTGCGAACTTGGGAGGGTTCCGGTAAGGTTGGAAATCAAGGTACCTGAGACTACACACCCTCACCAAGTCTACACGCTCACCGACAACCGAGTTAACCAACGCATTTCAGAGACTCGATTTGCGATCGAATCGATGGACTTGAAGGACGGTACGATACTTGCCGACCACATCCGCAATACTTTATTCGTCATCGAAGGCGGCCAGGCAGTCAAGGCAATCTCGGATACGATCGGACAGCGCGGACCAGTAAGAAGCAAAGGCAAAAGCAAAATCAAGAAAAGTCAAGAAACATTTTTCTGGAAAAGAATCTTCCGCAGCGCGGTTTGCGTCCCCCTGCCGCTCGTCTGGTTACTTGGTAAGAC
>JBJHCD010001003.1:0-2247 GCA_050485845.1 Pirellulaceae bacterium
TTTTGAGGGTCTTTCCGAGAGGGACTCCGAGGATTTCGACGAGAGTTTCGGCGACGATGTTCCGGCTGTGGAGCTCAACGAGGAGGACCGGCGATCCCTGCGGCCCGACCGGGTCGCGCCTGCCTCCAATGGTCGGCCGAACGACGATCCGCTGGTGGATTTTCCGAGCAACGATTCACCCCGAGGTGAAGCGGAAACCTCGCCGATCGATGACTTGGAAACAACGGACGACTCGCCGGCTGTGACGGACCGCGTTAGCGACCCCGTTAGCGACCGCGAGGCGGATGCCGAATCGGACACTCCCCACGATCCGCAGTCCGCGGAAGGGGCGGCCGAGAGCGACCGTGACGAGGCGGAACCTGAACGAAGCTCGCCCTCCAGGCCGGAGAACTCTCTTCCGACTTCTCGAGCGACGGCCGTTCGAGAGGCTCCTCGGTTCGAGCCCGCTCAGCTTGCGGCCGTTGTCGAGGAAGTTCGTGAAGGAGTTGGGAATTGGAACGAGATAGACGCCGAGACGGGGGCATTGACCGTGTATGCGGCATTGGCTCGAGCAAGCATGGTGGTTCCTTTCACGGACGCGGCACAAACGGAAACACGTTCCTCCGTCACCCGATTACGGCGGCTGTTGACCGAGGTTCTCGAGGATGACTCGCTGCGGCAGGGAGTGGTCACTCAGGCGGGCGTGATCCCACTGGGCGAACGCACCAGCCAAGAGGGGACCTTGGTGATGGGTGTGGTGGACCGAGTGGAATCGAGAGGCCGACTTTTCGCCACCACGATTCAGCAAGAGAACGGGGACCGAGTTACCGTGATCAGCACGGTCGACCCGGGGGGACGACTGCCGCTGGGCCAAGAGATTCTCGCCTTGGGCATTGCGATCCTCGAACCTCGGCGGGAGCTGATCGGTTACGAGGGGGATTCCGAGCCGGTGCTGTATGGCTCATTAGTGGTGCCGACTGGTCGCTGACGCCGCTAGTTCCCGGACTTCGGCCGATGCCACCAACTCGACTTCCGTCCCATCTCCCAAGTCGGTCTGAATCCGAAGCTTCTCTTCCACTCGTCCGAGTGGGTCGGCGATGAAGGTGACCGGTATGAAGTGCGTGGTCGATTGCCGCTCGGTATCGACGTCAAATTCAAAGCACCCACTACCAGAACAATGGACTCCCGTGATGCGGAAGGGAGTTTTGGCTCGCACCAGGATTTTCTTGGTTACCTGTTCGCCGGGGGAGAGCACACCCAGGATCAGCGGTGAGGGGCTGACGGTCAGCGGCGAGCGAACTCGCCCCTCCACGGCCAGCGAAATCCCTTGTCGCGACGCATCGTTGCTGATGATCGTCAATTGGTCGTTCAGGTATCCGATGGGGGCGTCGGGAAGGAGTCGAACGAGCATGTCGAAGCTGACATTCTGGCCGCGCCGCTGCGGATCGCTCAACTCCACTTCGAAGTGGGGATTGGAACTGCGAACGTCGACAATCCGCCAGTTCCCTCGACCGGCATAATTCACTCGAATCGGCACCTCGGCTCCTTCGCCTTGCTGCAGTTCCCCAAAATGGACGCTTCCCGGCTCGAACGTGACATCACTCCGGATGTACCCTTTGACGTCCAACTGCACTTCGGCTCGGTAAGGCCGGTCGAATTGGACGGTGAGGGTGGCGGTCTTCATTCCGACGAAGGAACGGGTGTTGAACACGGCCACAATTTCGGCGGTTTCCCAGGTTTTCAGTCGTTTCTGGGAGATTTGGGGAGTCGTGCACCCGCAACTGGATCGCACGCTGGCGATATGGACATCTTCCTCATAGATGTTTTTCACCACGAAGCGATGCTCCACCTTGGCTCCTCGCGCCACGGCCCCAAAGTCGTGACTGGTCTCCGCGAACATTTTTCGCGCCCATTCCTGGCCGGGGGAGGGCGATGCACTGATTGCCAAGCAGAGGAGCGCGGCGATCCAGATGCGAAACATCACGAGCGAGGTCCTTCCTTGGAGTTCGGGGGGGTCCCTCGTAATGATCGGCAAACGCGTGAGAATTAGCCACGAAATTTTTTCGTTCGACCCATTGATGCTCCCCGTCGCCGGCCCTCCCACCCCGGTGTCCAGTCCCCAATGGTGGCATCCGCTCTTTCCTCCTCGACCTTTTCCAATTCACTTCCGTGGCGGCCTCGACTTGGCCGTCGCCGACTTGGCGGTCTGCCACCGTTCCAGCCCCCCTTCTAGCACAGCACGCCAGCCGCCCCCTCCCTACTCACCTC
>JBJHCD010001004.1:0-2241 GCA_050485845.1 Pirellulaceae bacterium
CGACCATCGGTCGATGCGGGTAACCAGCGGGGACGAGATTTTCATTCGAAGTATTCCAGAAGTCCGTCGGTGGATTGAAGACATGTGGGAGTTCCTTCCCCGGCAAGTATCCATCCCATTCATAACGTCCGTCGCCCGGTACCGGCAGGAGCCCTTCCCAGTTTGGCCGGCGGGGAGAGATTCCGACCACCTGCCAGCCGATATTGCCCACCGCGTCTTCTCGAGCATGGGCGTCCGCCCAAACCATGTTCTCACCCGGAATATGGCTGTAGCTGCAGGCCTCGCGGAACTCCTCCCAATTCCGAGCGGTATTCATTCGGAGACTCGCCAAGTAGGGAGCCCCTCCCGGTTCCAGCCATCCCGCCCGAAGTGCATAAGCCACCTGGTGGTCAGGATCCTCGAAGAGCACTGGCCCATGTCGAGTGAATTTTAGTTCCACCTCCACGGGATCCTGGTCCCGAACGGGAATCCGCTCGCGCACGACGTCCATCTCCTCCCAGCCATCCTGATAGCGATATTGATTCGGGTCCTCCGGGTTCGTCTCGTAAACATAGAGATCCTCGGCATCGATCCGAAAAATCGTCAGTCCCCAGGCGCCATGGCCGTTATGGCCGATGGAGATCCCAGGCAGAGTCGGTTCGCCTCCGCCGATCACATTCCAGCCGGGAGCGACCAAATGAGCAAAGTAACGAAGCGAGGGAGCTTGCAACACGCGATGCGGATCATTGGCCATGACGGGAAAACCCGACTCGGTGCGCCGTGAACCAACAACCCAATTGTTGCTGCCTAGATCCGTTTGAATGCCAGGCTGCAGCGGATTCCAAAAGTCCGGCCTGATGGAGGGGAACAGCTCCGGAAGTCGTCGCCTGGAGGCTTGATCGGTCGCGCGAAACTCCGGCAAGACATCCTCGGGCTGAAAGCGGATCGAGGACCGAGCGGCTCGATAGAGTCCCAAAATGTCTTCAAACAGCCGCTCACCCGAAATCGAGTCGTCCAATTCCAAGGTCGGTTCCCCTGGGTGAAACCAGACCAATTCCTTCACTTTCTCCGAACCCAGAAGCGTGACCGCTCGAGCCAAGTCGAGTTCCTCGGTGACGTTGTGCATCAGGCCTTGGTGGCGAGAAACAACCACCTCCGGGTCCCATCGTCCCGGCCGGATTCCGAGTACCCGAAATTCGATGGGGAGCAACTCCGGCTGCTGCTCGGTCGTCTCGATCCAGGCGTTAATCCCCCGCGTGAAAGCGCGAATGATCGAGGCTCCACGAGGATGATAGTGATTCAGCTCCTCTTCCAAGTCACCCCGATATCGCAAGAGTCGGGCCCCTCGGTCGCGATCCAACTCGCGCGGCCCGAGAATCTCCGCCACGGTCCCGGTCGCGTGTCGCCGCCAGAGTTCGAACTGGAACAGACGAACTCGAGCGGCTTGGTAGCCTTGGGCAAAGAACAAGTCCTCTTCCGATTGGGCATAGATGTGAGGCACCCCCCAGCGGTCGATGAGAATCTCGACCGGATGCTCCAACCCCTCGATCATCACGGTCTCGGCCGACGCTGGTTCGTCCTGTGCAACCAGCGAATGACTGCCGAATCCGACTTGGCATAGCCACCCGCACCAGAGGAGCCCGGCAAGCAATCTCCCCGGCACCCCTTTCCCTCGTCTCGGCTTGCCATGGGACGTGTCTCGATCTGAACCGCGAGTTTCCTCCCCGACTTGCTGCTGATGAATCCCCGACTGCATTATTCGCCCCTTTCGGCGTTGAGGGTTGTATCCACTGCCGCCTCCCAGTGTAATAGAAGCTGTCGGCCGGCGCGGAAATCTCCTCTGTACCGGCCGTGCCACGGGCCCGGATTCATCACGCTGCTGGAAGTCCACCTAATCGGCTGGGATGGGCGGCTAATTGGCTAGATGGGTGTGCGGGCCGCGGGTGAACGTTATCTACCCGATCAGCATAGACATCCCAGCTCGGTATCCGAGCCAAGTAACCCCGGCCAGAATCCCTCCAGCCAAACTTCCCACCCGTCGAAATTCCCACCCGTCAAGAATTCCACCAGCCCAAAACGTCCCCTCGCCGAGGGCGCAAGACCAAAATGCCGTTCCGACCGTTTCTCATCGCCACACAGATCCGCCGAATCACGGCGAACCCGCTCCAGATGTCGGCATGCATGCTGCTGGCGTTTTTTCTCTGGGGTGAATCCGGGAAAGCCGAAGTGGACGAAGTGAATGGCGCCCCAGACAAGACGGCC
>JBJHCD010001005.1:0-2241 GCA_050485845.1 Pirellulaceae bacterium
GCTGCTGGATCTGGTCGAGGCGACTCCCGGAAGGTTCGTCCGGTTGGACGACGGCCGGTTTCTCGCTCTGACGGAGCAACTGCGGGAAAAAGTGGATGAGTTGGCCGCGTATGGTGAACGAACCAAAGGAAAGAACAAGCTTCGATTTCCTCCGGTGCGAGCCGTCATGCTCGAGGACCTTGAGCAGTCGGTTCAATTGAAGTCGGATAAGTATTGGAAGGAGTGGACGCTGCGCATGCGGCAGTCGGCCGAGTTGCTCCCGGAGGTACCCTCCACTTTGCAGGCCGAGTTGCGTGACTATCAGGTGGACGGCTTCCGCTGGCTCGCTCGGCTTTCCAACTGGGGAATGGGAGGATGCCTGGCCGACGACATGGGATTGGGAAAGACGCTGCAGGCGATCGCGTTGTTGTTGTTTCGTGCCTCCGAGGGGCCCGCTCTCGTTGTCGCTCCGACCTCTGTCGTTTTCAACTGGCACAGCGAACTTCAACGTTTCGCTCCCAGCCTGAATGTCCAACTTTACGCCGAAGGCGATCGCGAGGTGGTTCTCCGCGAAGCCGGCTCGAGGGACGTGATCCTGTGCAGCTACGGACTACTCCAGGGTGAAGCGGAACGATTGCAGAAGGTAGATTGGCATACGGTCGTCCTGGACGAGGCGCAGGCCATCAAGAATGCCGCCACGCTTCGATCCAAGGCGGCTCGGAGTCTGACGGCCGACTTCCGCCTGATCCTGACGGGGACTCCGCTGGAAAACCATTTGGGAGAATTGTGGAATTTGTTCGAGTTCATTAACCCGGGGCTGCTCGGGTCCCTGGAGGACTTTCAGCGGAGGTTCGCCATCCCGATCGAGCGCGATCAATGCCGCGAGACGCGGCGACGCCTCAAGAAGATGGTTCAGCCATTTCTCTTGCGGCGGACAAAGTCCCAAGTCCTCCCGGAACTCCCGCCACGGACTGAAGTCACCTTGATGGTGACGTTGAGCGACGAAGAGGCGGCGCTCTATGAGGCGCTGCGGCAGCGGGCCCTGGAGCGATTGTCGGAAGGAGCCGACAACAAGCAGACGCAGCTCCAGATCTTTGCGGAACTGACCAGGCTCCGCCGAGCCTGCTGTCATCCGAAATTGGTCATGGATGACTGGAAGTATCCGGGCTCGAAACTGGCGCTTTTCACCGAGACATTGGAGGAGATCTTGGCGAACCAGCATAAAGTGCTTGTGTTCAGCCAGTTCGTGGATCACTTGACCATCCTGCGGGACGAGCTGGATCGTCGAGGGGTTTCGTATCAGTACCTCGACGGCAGCACTCCCGCTCGACAGCGCAAGCAGCGTGTGGAGGCGTTTCAGGGGGGTGAGGGAGATGTGTTTCTGATCAGTCTCAAGGCGGGGGGGCAGGGATTGAATCTAACGGCGGCGGACTATGTGATCCACATGGATCCCTGGTGGAATCCGGCGGTTGAAGACCAGGCTTCGGATCGGGCTCACCGCCTGGGACAACAGCGCCCCGTGACGATCTATCGCTTGATTACTCGGGGAACCATCGAAGAGCGGATTACCGATCTGCATGCCAGTAAACGGGATCTGGCTGACAGTCTGTTGGAAGGAGCCGACATGAGTGGTCGCCTTTCAGCGGAAGAACTATTGAAGTTGATCCGCTCGTAGGGGCAGTTTCCACCTCAGGCACGAGACGACAAGCGGCGTTACTGGCCATCATCCGGTCGTTCTACCCTTTTCTGGAAATTAACCTCACCAATCATCAGCACCACGACACGCACGGAATGCATCGTTGTACGACGTCTCATCCTCGGCGAGGATTCTTGCAGTTCTTCAGGGGTCCGCCATTCGAATGCAACTTGCCAATACCAGACACCGTCGGGAATGGAGGGACGCTGGAAATACCGCAAGGTTGCGGATCTCAGGTAGTGGGAGTAGTTTTCGGGTACTTCCACCACGTCCTTGATCGTCCTTTCGGCGATCACGATCGCCTCGCGCACCGATAAAGGAGGCTCCGACTCTTCGTCGTTCCATTCAGGGAGTCCGACATAAAGCGAAGGGTTCGAGAAGTGCAGGTTCACATAACTGTGCCCGAAGGCGGCTCCTGCCGTGCTCGAGTAATAGCCATCGGGGAATGGAGAGAATGCTTTCTTTGGCTCGACCGCCCCGCCGTCCGGAACGACGATCAGCTGGCATGCAAAAAAGAGGGCAATAAAGATTCTCATGGGAGCTACTCCTCGGAGAAAAGGGGACGA
>JBJHCD010001006.1:0-2239 GCA_050485845.1 Pirellulaceae bacterium
TGCCCAGCCCCAGCCCAGGACCGGGCTGACGTGACGGTTGATGGCACGAAAGGGACGTTCGCCCGAACTCAAAGTCACGTAGCCGATGGCGCTGAGCATGATGATGCCCATCAACATGGCGAGCGGCTGGACCCACAGCAGGCTGTAGCCCCCCAGGATCCCCAGGTAGAGGCTGCTGGCGAGCGATCCTCCTCCCAGCGTGATGGCACTGGCGATCCACCCCGGGCCCGAGAGTCGGGAATAGGTCCAAAAGCGAGCCCCAACCCCTTTTCCCTCCAAATCCTGCAGCATTTCCCGTTCAGTCCGCTGTGGGCTGGGCGAATCGTTCATGGAGGGATGGGTCCGATTAGATAGTGGGGAGCAGGGAAGGAAATGGAAGGACACGGAAGGACACGGAAGGAACAGAAAGAGTCGCGCACATGTCGCGTACGAAGTATGGCGAATTCTCACCGCCGATCAACCCGCGACAAAGTGGCTCGACCAGAAGCCCAACAGGACGACTCTTTTCGGAGTGAGGTCTCGGAGTGAGGGTCAGGCGATGATCGCCTGGATCGGCTTCCCCTCGCAGATGCGATGCGGGCGGCCTTCGCGATCCTCCAGCATCTGCTGGCCGTCAATTCCCAACAAATGAAGCATCGTGGCCGCGTAGTCCAGCGGCGAGACGGGATCGGTCTCGGGAAGTGCCGCCTGCCGGTCGCTCGACCCATGCACTGCTCCACCTTGAATGCCACCACCAGCCAAGAGGCCGCTGTAGCAGCGGGGCCAATGCTCGCGTCCCGCGTTCCCCGGAGTAATCGTCGGTCGCCGTCCAAATTCACCGACCCAGGCGATCAACGTTTCGTCCAGCATGCCCCGATTCTCGAGGTCCTCCAACAGCGCGGTGAGGGCCAGATCGGTTGGGGGAATCAAGTCGTCCTTCAGCCGATTGAAGTTGTTGCCATGTGTGTCCCAGAAGTTTTTCGCGTCGTTGTGCCAGTTGACGGTGACCAGCGGAACCCCATGTTCGACCAGTCGCCGAGCCAACAGGACGCATTGACCGTGCGTGTTCATCCCGTACCGCTGGCGGACCGCCTCGGGCTCCCGAGACAAATCGAACGCACGCGCCACTTCGGGGCTGCTGAGCAGTTCCATTGCCTGGCTCTGATAATTCGTCCATTTCTGCAAGGCGCGAGTTGCCTCGAGCTGTTTTCGCTGGGCATCGAAGTGCCGCAGAATGCCGACTCGGTCCTGCATCCGCGACGGGCTGATGCCCGCTCCCAGACTGAGGGCCGGGGGCTTCCAATCCAGCTGAGCGGGATCGCCGGTCAGCAACAACGGATCGTGGGCGGACCCCAACCAACCACCATGTTGCCCAGGGGCCTCGCCTCCCGGTGCCGCCGGATGAAATGCCTTCCAGGGCATCATGACCGAGGAGGGAAGAGCGGTTTGAGCAGGACGGACTCGAGAGACAAACGAACCGAGGTGTGGTGTGTCTCGCTCACTGGGAGGTGTCTGGTCGCTCCGCACGACCGGAGCCCAGCTTCCCGTCACCGTGGCGTGGGCGCTGGAGAGGTGAGCCGGATCGGTATGAGTCAAGGATCGAATGACGGCGAGTCGTTCGGTCCAATCGGCCAGTCGGCTGAAATGCTCGCAGATCTGGAGGCCCGGAGTTCGCGTGGCGATGGGGGAGAAGATGCTTCGCACCTCGGCCGGAGCCTCGGGCTTCATGTCCAAGGTATCCAGTTGGCTCGGGCCACCCCAGGCAAAGATCAGAATGCACGCTTTCGCTCGGCCAAACCCCTCGATTGTCGGCTTGGGCTGAGTGGATTGAGCGGTGCCGGCGAGCCACTGGGAAAGCTGCAGGCCGCAGAAGCCGATGCCACCGGCTTGAAGAATTTGGCGGCGGTTCCAGGGGCTGCCGCCGGCGAAGTGTGATACTGGGGCTGTCGGGTGAGGGTAATTCATGGACGACCGACTCACTCTGGTTGCATTGCGCACGATTCTCTCCAAACTCGGCCATTATGGGCGTCCAGGCGGCCGAAACCTATTCAAGCCATCTCAATCTCGGGCGGGGCGTTCGACAAGCAACTCCTCGCTCGCCGGATCGTACACATATCGTTGACCGGCCGGAAGTTCAGGAAGTCGGATGTTGTTGGCCTGGATGATTTCCTGGAAAAACTGCTGCTCGGTTGCCGGTCCTTGGCCGTGGGTGGCCTTGTAGAGTTGCATGGCTTGGGGAATCTGGGTGCTGAATACCATT
>JBJHCD010001007.1:0-2239 GCA_050485845.1 Pirellulaceae bacterium
CCGCCGGTCACCGGGGTAGACATCCAAGCCGACCGGACGCGGCGCGTCCTCGGCGTCAGGCCGCGCGCCCTCGGCGATCCAATCGGTCAGGATTCGGTAAGCGACATCATCGGTATGCAATTGCCTGCCGCCGCCGTGAGCGACCTTCATCAGCGGCTTGAGCAGCAGCAGGCTCTGCTCGGGCGAGGCCAGCGAAATCCGTCGGCCCCGGGCCTCTCGAGTGACGGCGGCAAAGTCGAAATCGGAGTCAAAGCCCAGGAGAGAGAGGGCGAAACCGTTCTGCCCCCGAGCTTTCCCGTGGCAGGGACCGGTATTGCAGCCCTGAGCGGCCAGAATCGGTTGCACATGCAGTTCAAAACTGACGGGCAAATTGGTGTCGGCCTGCTCCACGCTCAGCGGAATTCTCGCGGAAAAATCTCCCCAGGTGGCGAGAAGCTCGGTCGAACCGTCCGACTCGGGAAGCACCACGTTTCCCGAGACGGAAGCAATCGACGGGGAAGCGACTTCGAAAGTTACGTGATCGGTCACTTCTCGCTGCCGTGGGCCGTCTTCCCACATGACCACGATTCGCTGAGTGGCATGTTGGCCTCGAAGCGTGAACTGATCGGGGAGGATCCGCATTGTCCCGGTGGTCGGAATTGTCCCGGTGGTCGGAATTTCCTCGCCAGACGCCTGGGAAGAAGACGCCCGGGAAGAAGCAGTCACTTCCGGCTCGGAAGACTCCGGCAAGGCTTGCTCGCCCCGCTGTACTTCCGCTTCGTCTCTCACTTCGTCTCCCACCTCATCTCCCCAGGCGGTTCCGGTGGAGAACCACGCCATCCCCAGGAACGAGGCCGTCCCCGGAAGGGCGGCTGTTCCGAGAAACGAGGCTGTTCCCAGGATCGACCCAAGGATCAATGGGAGGATTCCGAACGGGAGACGGAAACGCGGACAAGAAATCAGGAGATTCTGTTTCATGGTGGGACTGACTGTCGGTGGGGGGGAGGCGGGCATGGAGTGGCCGGTTGTCAGTTTCCCGGGGAACGGGCAAAATGTGCCCGCGAAGTTCCACTTCGGGCCGACGCACGATTTCCGGATTCTAACCCAGACGCACGGGGGATCGCAAGGAAGAAATGAACGATCGGGAGATTGAGCTGGATCAGGAAGTGGCCGAGATTTGCCAACTCCCGCTGGGCGGAGTCCGAGCCACGATCGACTTGTTGGACGAGGGGAACACCATTCCCTTTCTCGCTCGCTACCGCAAGGAACGGACGGGAGGACTGGATGAGCAACAGCTGCGGCAAATCGAGGACGCGGTCACTCGGCTCCGCGAACTGCAGGCCCGCAAGCAGGTCGTCCTGCAGGCCATTCGTGACCAGGGGAAGCTCGACGAGACTCTGGAGCGTCAGATTCTGAGCTGTCGAGACAAAAAGCAACTGGAGGAACTTTACCTCCCCTTCAAGTCGAAGCGACGAACCCGAGCCGAAATGGCTCGGCAAAAAGGGTTGGAGCCCCTGGCCCAGTTGCTGCTTCAGCAAGTGAATCCGGGACCCGGTCGCCGAGAAATCTTGCAGGCTTACGTGAGCGAGGAACGGGAAGTTCCAGACATGGAAGCTGCCCTGCAGGGAGCCTGCGATATTGTGGCCGAGACTTGGGCCGAAAAGCCCGAGATCCGCGAACTGGTCCGTAAGTCGCTCCAGCGAGGAGAGATTGTCTCCCGTGCTCGACGAGGGTGGGAGGGGAAGCCGAGTAAGTTCGAGGGGTACTATGATTTTCGGGAGCCCCTGAGGCGATTGGCGGGGCACCGCTTGCTGGCCATGCGCCGTGGCGAGGCCGAGCAGGTTTTGCGGCTGAGCATCGAAGTGGACGACGATCCACTCATCCAGCAACTCGAATCCCGGCTGGTTGTGCAGCCTCGATTTCTGTTTCGCGACGAATTATTGGCGACGGTGCGCGACTGCTATCAGCGACTCCTTCAGCCGTCACTGGCCAGTTCCGTGCTGGCCGAACGGGATGAATTGGCCGAGCAGGAGGCGATCCGCGTGTTCGCCCAGAATCTTCGGGACCTCCTTCTGGCCCCGCCGGCGGGGCCGCGCGTGGTCATGGGGATCGATCCCGGATTCCGAACGGGCTGCAAGGTGGCCGTGGTCGATTCCACCGGCAAGTTCCTGCACTATGTGACCATTTATCCCACCCCTCCCCACCTTAAGACCGAGGAGGCGGGGCGGACGGTGTTGGAATTGATTGACCGCTTCGGAGT
>JBJHCD010001008.1:0-2234 GCA_050485845.1 Pirellulaceae bacterium
TGCAGAACAGCGACCGACGCATCGTTTTCGTCCTCCCCTACGAGGACGACTTCAGTCTGATCGGCACAACGGACCGCCGTTATCAGGGCGACCCGGCCCAGGCTGCCATCAGTGAAGAGGAAGTTGATTATCTGCTTGGCGTGGTCAACGCCCACTTCCGCCGTCAGCTTGGGACTCGTCCGCCTGAAGCCCGATGCCGACCCGGTTGCGACGGTCGCCGCCCTATCGGGTAAATTGGCCGACGACGTGGAGGTGGTGACGCGAGACGAACTGCTACGACGAGAGATCCGCCGTTGGGTCTATGAGACCAATTACGGGCTGATTTTCCAGACCGGCGTCGCCGTGGCGGTGATCGTGGGAATCGCGATCGTCTATCAGGTACTCTCCAGTGACGTGGCTAGTCTGCTTCCCGAATATGCGACGCTGAAGTCGATGGGTTATGGGAACCGTTACTTGGCCAGTCTGCTGCTGCAGCAGGCTGTCTGCTTGGCCAGCGTCGGTTATGTGGTGGGAATCATGGTGGCCGGGGTACTGTACGAGATTACGGCTCTGGGAGCCAAGATTCCCATTCGCATGACTTGGCAGAACGCGATGATCGTGGCCGGATTGACACTGGCAATGTGTGTCGTCTCCGCCGTGGCGGCGGTACGCAAGGCGTTTCAAGCCGACCCGGCCGATCTTTTTTGAGGGATCTCTCCCCTTTGGGGAACCGAGCAACCAGCGTTGGCTTCCCGGGAGGGATGAGGCAATTCGATGATTCGTGGAACACCGCTTGCCTGGAAAAACTTAACGCACAATTGGAGGCGTCTCACCGTGGCAGCCGGGGGAGTTGCCTTCGCCGTCCTGTTGATCTTCATGCAATTGGGGTACCTCAACGCCCTCTTGGAAAGCACGGTCCAGATCCTGCGCGTCGTGGAGGGTGAGTTGGTTATCGTCAGCGCCGGCAAGTACACCCTCCCCGCTCGCGAACGTTTCGACGTGCAGCGGGCCCTGCAGGTGGAAGGAGTCGAGGGAGTGGAGCGCGTGGCACCTCTCTACATGGAGACCCTGCAAGCCATCGTGCGACGACCCGGAGAACGGGGCTATCCGATTCGAGTTTTCGCGTACCGAGAGGAGGACGATTTGTTTCGTTCCTCGGAGGTACGAGACCAGGCCGCGAAACTGCGTCAACCCGATGTTGCGCTGGTGGACAGGGCGAGTCGAGCGAAGTATGGCTTCTTTTCCCAGGGTGACATCACGCGGTTTCGGGGAGAATTGTCGGGCCGCCGATTGAGCTTGGTGGGAGAGTTCCGACTGGGAGTCGATTTCGCCACCGATGGCAACTTGCTGATGACCGCCAGGAATTTTGCCCGCTACTTTCCAATGCGAGCCGAAGGGGGGGACCCGCTCAGCCAAGTCGATTTTGCCATCGTCAAGCTGACGGATCCCCAGTCTCGAGATACGACTCGGGAGAAGCTGGAGTCGCTCCTGCCGGCCGACGTCCGCATCTTGGATAAGGAGGCCTTGATTCAACAAGAGAAGGATTTCTGGCGAACGAATGCGCCGATCGGCTACATTTTTTTGGTCGGGGTCTATGTCGGTTTTCTGGTCGGAGTCATCATCTGTTACCAGGTCCTGTTCGCGGATATTTCCGACCATTTGGCCGAGTTCGCGACGCTCAAGGCCATGGGTTACTCGTCGCGTTACTTCTTGGGTGTCGTGGTCTGTCAGGCCACCTACCTGACGCTGTTGGGCTTCATCCCGGGTGCCTTGGTCAGCAAATTGATTTATCGAGCCCTCGGGGCGTTTACGGGATTGACGATGCCGCTCACGCTGCAAATCGCCACCACGGTCCTTCTGGTCACATGGGTGATGTGTACGGTTTCGGCACTGCTCGTGGTTCGGAAGCTTCTATCGCTCGATCCAGCGGAACTGTTTTGACAAGTCGCGGTTTCCCAAAGTGAAGGGATCAGTTCGAGGCATTGGAAGTAAACGACGCACTGGAAGTGATCGCGGAGAGCCCCGGAGGCTTTGCCCCAAGGAATGTCAGCAACAAAGGATGGCCGTCATGAGAAAAGCCACCGTTAGCCGGGCGACGCAGACTGCGGCGTGGGATATCCACGGCCGACCTCGCGAGCAAACTCTGGCGATCCGGCAATTGCAACATTCGTTCGGAGAAGGGGAGTTGCGAAAACAAGTCCTCTTCGACAATAACCTGGACGTTCACGCAGGTGAGATCGTCATCATGACCGGAC
>JBJHCD010001009.1:0-2233 GCA_050485845.1 Pirellulaceae bacterium
GCCTACTCCAGTCCGACCCTGAAGGAACTCGGCTGGCCGACTCGCTGGCAGGATCGAGCGACGGGAGGGCCGGCGTGGCAGACCCTTCCCGATGGCTCGGGCGAGAAATACGAGGTGGAAGCGGGATCCGAGACGGCGTGGCTCCGGTATCGCCACATCATTCCGACCGAAGGGGAATGGGGTTCGATCCTCGCCACGGGCGGACTTCCCGACGCGATCGCCAACCAGGAAGGAACCCTGATTTGCGATTACTATGCTTACAATGACCGGACCACGGCCCCTTCCACCACGCATCTCGGCGACAAACAACTCGGCAGCCACTGGGTCAGTGACCTGGCAGTCGAAGCGGAGGTCGATGTCCAGTCGATCGACGGGGAGGGCTCCGCCACGCTGACATTGGACTTGGTGGCCGGTGGCGTGCACTTTTACTGCGAACTGGATCTGGCGACCGGCCAGGCCACGCTCCGCCGCGACGATGGGGAACCGTTCGTGGGTGAGTCGGGAGAGATCAGCCAGACGGCTGAAGCAGCAACATCCGTCCGAGGCCCCGGCCGGTATAAGTTCCGGTTCTCCAACGTCGACGACCAGCTTCGTCTCTGGGTCAATGGGAAGCTGATGGAGTTCGATGGCCCGACGACGTATGCCTCTCGCCGGGATCTCCTGCCGCAGTGGTCGCCCGACGACCCGGGCGATCTCGCGCCGGTCGGCATCGGGGCTCGCCATGCCAACCTACGGGTCGATCGGCTTTCCGTCTGGCGGGATGTCTATTACCTGGCGATCTATTCCAACTCGGGAATGACCGATTACCGTCAGTCCTTCAGTGACATTCAAGTTCAAGACATTTTGCGAACTCCGCAGCGCTGGCCGCTCACGGACCTCTTCACCAGCCGCCGCGAGGTGGAATTTCTTATGGGACCGGAGCATTACTTTCCTCTGGGAGACAACAGTCCCCAAAGCCAGGATGGACGGCGTTGGGGAGGTGAGCCGTACTTTGAGCACGACCTGTTGATCGGCAAGGCCCTGTTCATCTATTGGCCTCATGCCTGGAGAAGTCCGATCCCCTATTTGCCCAACTTTCAGCGCATGGGCTTCATCCGCTGAACTTCGGTTCCGTCCGAAGCGTGGCTGGCCGGAGCGGCCACGCCTGTTTTTTCAAGGAGGGTCACCCGATGAAACCGCGAATCCTGGAAGTCGAACGACTCGTCAAGTCCTACGGTCGGCGACGAGTGGTGGATGGAGTCAGTTTCGAGGTCTCCGAAGGAGAAATCATTGGGCTGCTTGGGCCGAACGGAGCGGGCAAGACGACCAGCTTTCGCATGACCTGCGGCATGGTCGATCCCGATCGAGGCACCGTGCGTCTCAATGGAATCGACGTCACGCGCTGGCCCATGTACCGCAGGGCTCGCGACGGCGGCATGGGCTACTTGGCTCAGGAGTCCAGCGTCTTCCGCAAACTGACCGTCGAACAGAATTTGCTCAGCGTCATGGAACTGCTCGGCATGAAGGCAGCCGAGCGGAAAGAGCGGTGCGAGCAATTGTTGACACAGTTCTACATCACGCATATCCGCCGGTCTCGAGCGGCCATGTTGTCGGGGGGCGAACGGCGGCGTCTTGAGATCGCTCGCTGCTTGATCTCCAATCCGTCCATCATCTTGCTGGACGAACCTTTCGCCGGGATCGATCCGGTGACCGTTCAGAGCATTCAAGGCATCATCCGAGAACTCAGCTCGCGCGGCATTGCCGTCTTGATTACCGATCACGCCGCCCGCGAAATCCTCCAGATAGTCGACCGTTGCTACGTGATCAGTGAAGGAAAGGTCTTGTGCGAGGGGGAGCCGGACCAGATCAAGCAGAACGAAGAGGTTCGCAAGAAGTATCTCGGCGACCTCGATTCTTCGCGTCCCATTCCGATCGCTTCCCCTGTCTCCGCGACAGCGGCCGAGTCGGTCGTCACATCTTCGCCCTCCACTTCTTCGACCAGTCTCCGGGACAAGCATGCCACCGTCGGAAGCACCACTTCCGGGGCGACCCCCGCGGCCAGCACTCGGCTTGAATCCGACCGAACCCACCGTGAGCCGGCAAGTAGCGGCACCGCCTCAACTCGAGAGTCAAGCAAGGGACCGGGACGCGGCCGTACGGAAGCCCGCCCCGTCGGGCGACCACACGGGTTCCGCTTCTCCAGCATCCATGAAGACGAGAAGCGGGACGCGAATGAGTAGGGGTTGGTCATTAG
>JBJHCD010001010.1:0-2226 GCA_050485845.1 Pirellulaceae bacterium
GTACCAACTCGCGACCGATGCATAGGGACTCCATGGTCGGGCAATCTCCAATGCTGTCGCTCGGTCAGGCAATTGCTCTAGCCCATAGCGAGAGCAATTGCAATCCGGATTCCAAGGTCGTCCACTGGGAAGACGTCGAGCCTCTCCAGCGCGAGAATCAGGAACATTTGCGCCGTCCAGCGGCCAATCCCCTTGACCTGAATTAAATGCTCGATGATTTCCTCATCGCACGCTTGCAGATGCTCGCGAGCAAGTCGCCTCATTACTGGGAGTCCGTCGTACAAAGGCGTTTTGCGAACTCTCTGGTGCGTGAACGGGTAGCTGGTGGTAACCCTGGGGGATGATTCTCCGGACGCGGTAATCATCCTCGGCTCTCTTGACCATCAGTGGATCGATCTGGATGGAATGACATTGCTGGCCACTACCATCTCGATCGGATAAACTGCAGGCAGTTCCGCCGCGCCGGCGGCCATAGGTTGAACAAGGCGTTGCAGCAGTCCCCCGCCGGTCAAGTGGGTTCGGGTTTGCAGTCCCCTGTGCGGGTGGCTAGTGAACTTTGGCGTTAGCCGGGACGCGGAATTCGGTAGGAGGAGTGTTTGATGACGCGGACGGTCCATCCATCGAAGTCGCTTACCCCCGATGATCGCCTGAAACACATTCCGTATGCGTTCCGGCACACCAGTGCGACGCTCGGTTGGCATGGGCTGAGGGTTGAACACGACACACGGCAGCCCGCGAGCGAGATTCTCCACCCGCCCCTCGAATGTCTGATGCTCGTTCTCACGGGCAAGATCTTTCCGGAGCGTACCGATCACTGTTGCGATGATGCCCGGTACAACGGGGACGGCTTGCCGCATGCGGTGAATCTCCTGCCGCCCGGCGTCGAGAGCCGGTGGCGATGGCGCAACACGGGCGACTTTACCGACTCGACCCACTACCAGTTGTCCCCGGCCTTGGTCGCCAAAGTGGCTGATGAAGCATTCGATCTCGACCCCGCCCGCGTTCATTTTCCCGTTCAATACTACGACCGCTCCAGCCCCGAGGTGATCGACACACTCACAGCCCTTCGCCGTGAGCTGATTACCGGCGGGCCAGGCGGGCGGCTGTGTGCCGAGTCGCTGGCAAACGTGCTTGTCGTCCAACTGATTCGACAAATGTCCAACCGGCAGGGTTCGAACGGGGCCATCCGCGGGTCGGTCGGCCGCCTGGCGCGACATGCGTTGCGGGCGGTCGAAGAGTACATCCACGCCCACCTCGACCAAAACATCGCCCTGGCCGACCTTGCCGATGTCGCCCACCTGAGCGAATTCCACTTCGCCCGGCTGTTCAAGCAGACGACCGGCCTGTCGCCGCATCAGTTCGTCATCCAACACCGCGTCGAGCGCGCCAAGCGACTCATTACCGAGGGGCAGCTCTCGCTTGCCCAGATCGCCATCGCCGTCGGCTTCAGCGACCAAAGCCAACTCAACCGGCACTTCAAACGGCTCGTCGGCGTCACCCCCAAGCGATTCGCCTAGAGCCAGCAAGAACCGCCAAAAAGTCAGCAAGAACCGCCGATACCCTCCTGATCCGGCCATCTATTCTGTTGTTCAGACATCCGAGGTGTCGCGGTGCGGAACAGAGTGCTCTTTTCGTCTGGAGAATTTCATGGCCAACTGAGCATTGGTTCTCTATCCGCCGAAACGCCCGCTTCCTCTCGAAGGCGGAATGCATCAAGATACTGCAGTTGGCCTGCTACACCCGCGATCGGAAAGTGACTCGTCGCGGTCTGTAGCTCGCTATTCGCGGGCGAACCGCAATGGAACCTTCCACGTTCGGCAGATCAATATTATGAAACCTAAAGTCGCTGACAATAAACCGATCCCCGTTGAACTCACGGCCGGCGAGGAATACTACTTCTGCAGTTGTGGAAGATCCGCCAAGCAACCTTTCTGTGATGGATCGCACAAGGGCACTTCCTTCACGCCGATGCCGTTCACCGCGGAGGAGGATGGCGAGGCATACCTCTGCCAGTGCAAACAGACCGGCAACGCCCCTTTTTGTGATGGAAAGCATGCGAAGGTTCCGGCGGATCAGGTCGGCCATGAGTTTGCACTTGAAGCCAGCGGCGACGCCGACGCGATGCCTGAACCCGAGCCTACGCCAGAGGAGCCCACGGTTGCTTTCATTCATCAGCTGGCCCGTGAAGGTCTCAGCAAACTCGGTCACCATGGAGAAATGGGGGCG
>JBJHCD010001011.1:0-2213 GCA_050485845.1 Pirellulaceae bacterium
TGTTCAGTGGCAACGGCTCGTGGAGAAGGCTGGCGCTCCCCTGCGCCTGATTTCCGTCGGGGGCGTGTCGTCACGAGAAGAGGTGCAGCGGCGTCTCGAATTAGGGGCTCATCACGTCCAATTGGCCACGGCCGCCATGCTGGATCCCACGGTGGGGCTCAGGATTCGGCGGGAGTGGTCGGAAAGCCGGGCCGCCAGCTGAATTCAGCTCATTTGCAGAGAATGAGTTTCCCGTTGCGGGTCCGGCGGAGCCGATAGACCTGTTCGCCATGGACGATGAGGACTTCGTCCTCCTTTTGAAAGAGGTCCTCGGATCGCCAGGTGCGCATTTTCTCCACGGCGGGATGCAGGAAGGGAGCCGGCGAGGGATTCGTTTTTTCTGGAGGTTCTTCGTGGTTGTTCACGGACGTTCGCTCGCTTTATCGAGTCGGGACGGGCAACGAAGCCAACGGACCTAAAAGGTATTGATACTCAGTCTCAGTACCGATGGGTCCGGTTGTACCGCGCGCAGCTCGACACGTCAAGCGACCGGGGGGAAGAGATGCGAAATGGAGTTGCCGAGTGTCGTGGTGGGCTGGACTCGGCGGCAAGCTGCCGTCGGACGCTGGCCGAGGTTTGCCGGCTGGCAGCCAATCGATGGGGGGGCTGGTTAGGACAGACGCATCAAAAGCCGAGCGACGTGGTTCGAGCGTGCTTCCGCTAGAATTCGCCGATGACGCGAAATCCGGCTTCGGGAAGAGTGAAGTTGGCGGTGAAGCGCGAGCCGACCCCACCCTGGATGGTGATGCGGTCGGTGACGTCGACGTGGATCTGAGGCATGACCAGCCACGTGCTTAAGCCCGACATGGCCCCCGCATAATTCGTTTCGACTCCGAGAACGATTCTTTCCGTGACTTCCGCGAAGACGGACCCGTTCACAATCGTTTCGGTTCGTTCGATGAGATCGCCGCTGGCGAACTCCGTCCGGAAGCCGTACATCATCAGGACGCTCCAGACGGGATCGATCCGCAATCCGGCGATATACAAGAAGGTTGGAGTCCAGAGTGGTTCATCCACTTCGTATTCAAGAATGACTTGCGTTCCATGGATGAACTGATTGTCGAGTCCCGTGCCGAATGTCCATTGGGCGGCCGCCTTATAGGCTTCCAGCCGAGATTCCTCGAAGGGGAGTTCGAATTCGATCGCGAATCCATCCCAGAGGGCGATTTCAATTTCCGGCGCCCATTCGATCCCCTGGCGATCCTTGCTCCGAGGTACCAGGCCCAACGGATCCTGGACCGGATTACTGGTTCCCTTGGCCGACGAACGATTCAGAGGAACCATTCCCAACACATTCACTTCCAACTCGCCTCGGCGGGCCCCGAGTGGGCGGACTAAGTCGAAAACCATCGGCTCGGGAAGTATGGGAGGGCCCTCATCGTCCGGGGGTGCCTCCTGCCACTGATTCGGCAGATTCATGTAAACGGCATCGTCATCCCGCCAGATCGCACCGGAATTCCAGAGTTCCGGATCGCGCCATGCTGGTTCGGCCAGCGGTATGGTTCCCAAGGTCCTGCTGCGGGCAATCGGCTCGGCACCAGCACGTTCGGTCCCCACTGTGGCAAGCACGAGCAGCACGAGCAGCGTGGCAAGACGGGGCTGGATGGGGAGGCAGCTCAATGTCGGCAAGGCTTCCATTCCTCGTTCAAACATGCGCGTAACAACACGAATCGCCAGAGGGGCGCAACGCTCCCCGCGATCGATACGCTCTGATAGCCGGTCACTTGCCGAGGGTCAAGGCTGATTTAGCGGTTAGCGGTCCGCGGTTGGCAGTTAGCGATTCGCAGTTAGCGATTCGCAGTCGGCGATTCGCGATTAGCGGGTGGGGGGGGCGAGTTGTTGGGGAGGGGGAGATTTTGGCGTGATCGTGGCCGTGGCTCGAGGTCGAGCCACGGCCGCGATTGGTTCACCGGCTGGGATTCTAGCCGACCAAGCTTTGCAGGGCTTCCAAGGCCGCCCCATAATTCGGTTCCTCGGTCACCTCTGCGACCGTCTCGGCATAGACCACTTTCCCTTCGGCGTCCAGCACGAAGACGCCTCGGGCCAGCAATTTGAGTTCTTCGATCAGCATGCCCCAATTCTGGCCGAAGCTGCGATCCTGATAGTCGCTGGCCGTGCGGATATTGGTGATCCCTTCACTGCCGCAGAAGCGACCTTGCGCGAAGGGAAGGTCC
>JBJHCD010001012.1:0-2213 GCA_050485845.1 Pirellulaceae bacterium
GATTTTCTCGCTTGGCTCGGCCCCGAACCGGAAGGTTTTGCGATCATGCCTGCCACCGCGAGGCTTTCGGAAAACGAACTCTATTCGGTCGTCCGATGTCGTGAAGGTCCTCTCCGTTGGAACCGAGCTTACCGTTCGCTCGATAACGGACTGTCGTGGCAATTTGCCGGGGACCCGGTCACGGATCTGGGTGAAGGAAATCCTCCCGCCCTGATACAACTGGCGGATGGCCGCCTTTGTCTCGCCTATGGTTACCGCGCGGAGCCATTTCGGATGGGTGCCAAATTGAGCGAGGATGGTGGGAGGACTTGGAGCCCCGAATATGTGCTTCGCGATCAGGGCGCCAACCGCGATGTGGGGTATCCTCGGATGGTTCAACGAACGGATGGAAGAATCGTGGTGATCTATTACTTCAATGAGACCTCGATGGGACCGGAGCGATATATTGCGGCAACGATCTGGAATCCTCCGGCGGCCGACTGATGGACTGATGGACTGATGGACTGATGGCCGCGAGTGGCCCCGGGTCCGAGGGTCTGTTAAACTGACAAGGAGTGAACCCCTCCCCGATCGACTTCCTCCCCCCCGACTCTCCCCTACTCCCCCCTCCTCTGCCATGCTCCGCTCCAAGTACCTCCTTTCTTTCGTCTGGGTCCTGTTCGCCGCGATCCCCGTCGTCGCGCTCCCCGTGCCTGCAATCGGCTGGGAACCCGCGGAGCCGAATGACGCTCACGCTCGGATTCACACGATTCTCGCGGAGACGGTCACTCCGTTTCTGCAGCATTACTGTCACGATTGCCATGGAGCAGAGATTCAAGAGGCGAAGCTGGACTTGATGCCACTTTCCACGGTCGAGTCGCTGGAAACGTTTCATCAAACCTGGGATGAAGTGGCACATCGCTTGGAAGCGGGCGAGATGCCTCCCGATGGGGCCGTGGAACCGGAGGAAGATGCTCGATCGCGGGTGGTCTTGGCGATTCGTCAGGCCCTCCGTGAATTGGCCCTGCAAAAGGCGGGCGATCCGGGGCCGGTGATTACTCGGCGCCTGAGCCACGCGGAGTACAACTACACGATTCGCGACTTAACGGGAATCGATCTCCAGCCGACTCGCGAGTTTCCCGTCGACCCGGCCAACGAAGCGGGATTCGATAACTCGGGCGAGTCCCTTGCGATGTCCCCTTCCCTGATGCAGAAATACTTGACTGCGGCCCGGCAGGTGGCCGAACATCTGGTCCTGACGCCGCAGGGTCTGCAGTTCGCTCCGCATCCGATGGTGACCGACACGGACCGCGACAAGTTCGCCGTTCGCCGGATTGTCGACTTCTACCTGCGACAACCGACGGACTTGGCCGATTACTTTCACACCGCCTGGGAAGCCAAGGTCTCGCAACCCTCCTCGACTGAAAGGAGCCTCGACGCCGAGAACGCTGAGGACTCGCCGTCAATCCGAGAGGAGCATGAGCCGGAGAATGGGACTGGCGTATTGGACCGCGTCGCGCTAGCCAAGGGGATTAGTCCCCAGTATCTGCGGCGAATCTGGAATTTGCTGCACTCCGAGGAACCGAAGTTGGGCCCCTTGGCGTTGATTCAGGAGACTTGGGATTCGCTTCCTCAGGACCCTGCGGATTCAGGGGAAGCGCGACGTCAGTGCGAGCAGTTGCGAGACCGCTTGGCACGGCTGCGTCGGCGGCTGGAACCGGAATTCCCCAACCTGGAACTACGCGGCGGTCACCTGGGTTCCCAGCAGTTCGTGCTCTGGAAGAACGACCAGTATGCTGCTCACCGGCGACTGTTTGTGCCTTCAGTCATCGAGTCGATTGAAGCCGAATCGGAGGAAGCTCGCGAGTTCCCCGAACTATTGGTTCCGAACGCGTCCGATTCCGAAATCGCAGCTGATTTTGAAGCTGCGCTCCATCGGTTTTGCGATTTGTTCCCCGATGCCTTTTTCATCTCGGAACGGGGGCGCGACTACGTGGGCAAACGGCGCGAGGAACAAGAGAAAGGTCGACTCTTGAGTGCCGGTTTCCACAGTATGATGGGATACTACCGCGACGACAGGCCACTTTACGATCTGATCCTGGATGACGCGGGCCGAGCGGAAATTGATCGACTGTGGCAGGAACTTGACTTCATCACCGCCGCCCCCTTGCGACAATACACCGGCTTCGTCTGGTTCGAACGGACCGATTCACGGTATATGCGGGATGAAGTGT
>JBJHCD010001013.1:0-1797 GCA_050485845.1 Pirellulaceae bacterium
GACATATCCATGTCATGAGATATGTTCCAAACACGTAAGTGTCCCGCGGAAAGTGCCTGGAAAATTGATGTTGGCGTGAACGAGAAGGGGCGGTATCCTCCCGACCCACCTTTTGGTTTCCCCCGTGGGGTATTTCCTACGTCGAGACGCGTCATGCAACTTAACGGTCAACGCCTGGTCGCCCTGGCCAGTGGACTCGCCATCGTCTTGGGCCTGCTGGCCTTTCATGGGTGCCGTACCGCCCCGATCACGCAGCGAACGCAATTGCTGCTGATCCCTGAAACCCAAGAGGTGGCCATGGGGCGAGATGCCTTCTACCAGATCCTCGAGGAAGAACCGCTCTCCACGAATGCCCGCTATCAGGCCGTTGTCCAGCGAATCGGGAATCGGATTGCGGCCGCGGCCAACCGGCCCGATTACGGCTGGGAATTCCGAGTCTTCGCGTCCCCCGAGCCGAATGCGTTCTGCCTCCCCGGAGGGAAGGTGGGAGTTTACGAGGGGATGATCGAACTCTGCAATAACGAAGCGGAACTGGCCGTCGTGGTGTCTCACGAAGTCGCCCACGCCCTGCAGCGGCATGGTGGTGAGCGGATGAGCCAGGGATACCTGGTGAATGGTGTCGAAAATACCATGCGTTATCTGACTCAGGACCGTGACGCGGTAACTCGAGATCGAATCATGTCCGCCTACGGAATTGCCTCGGAGTTCGGCGTGATGCTCCCCTACAGCCGGAAGCATGAGCTGGAAGCGGATCAAGTCGGGCTGATGCTCATGTCACAGGCAGGTTATGATCCGACGGTGGCCCCCGGCTTTTGGGAGCGATTCGCCCAGACATCCGGTCCCAAACCTCCCGAATTCTTTTCCACTCATCCCGCCGACATGCGCCGCGCCCAGGAATTGCGAGCCAAATTGTACGAGGCGCAAGACCTGTACCACCAAGCTCCAGAGAAGTTCGGCGTCGGAGAAGTGCTCTAGGAGGAACGATCTCGCAAAGGCGGGAGAACTTAGCCGGTTGAGCGAGTTCAGCGAGCCAACTGCTCCAAGTGGGGCCCCAGCCGGGCCGCTGCCCGAGCTCGGTGACTCAGCACGCGCTTGACCCTCGGGGAAAGTTCTCCGAACGTCCGGTGATATTCGGGTAACAAAAAGAGCGGGTCGTATCCAAAGCCCTCCCCTCCTCGTTCCGAATGCACGATGACTCCGCGACAATACCCTTCGGCCGTCGCCCGAATCCGCCCCTCGGGATCGGACAGGGTGAGGTGGCAGACAAAGCGAGCCCCCCGCTTCTCCGGCGGAACATGAGCCAGTTCCGCCAGCAACTTGTCACAGTTCGCTTGGTCCGTGGCGTCCGGACCGGCATACCGAGCGGAATAGACTCCGGGGGCCCCCTGCAGGTATTCCACCTCAATGCCGCTGTCATCCGCCACGGCCCACATCCCGGCGGCTTGAGCCACCGCGCAGGCCTTGAGTGCCGAATTCTCCGCGAAGGTCGTCCCTGTCTCCTCCACTTCCGGTATGCCCTCCAGTTCGGCCACGGAAAGCCATTTCCAACCAGGATACGCAAGCAGCGTCGCCATCTCGCGGAGCTTCTTCGGATTTCGACTTGCCAAAACAATCGGGGTGGGGGCCATGATTTTCAGAAGGCTCGGTTCGAAGAGCCGCTCGGTAAGGAATTGGGTAGGGAAAGGACCGTGTACCAAGGTCTTGAAAGGAATGAAGTGAAACGGCCGGAAAGTCTCGGCGAGTGTCGACAGGTTACAAAATCGCCAACGGATCGCGGCGGGCCTCCAGCGTCCCCCG
>JBJHCD010001013.1:1807-2209 GCA_050485845.1 Pirellulaceae bacterium
CCGACGCGGTTGGTCGCCTTCAGACGCTGCCAGACTTCACGAGCTGCCAACGTACCGTTTAGGAGCTGAAGATAGGTTTCAATGACTTGCGATATCTCGTCTGGGGACTCGCGGAGGAACTCGATCCGCAAGTGCCGAACGCCCAATGGAAGCAGTTGCGGCACGGCCTCGGCGGCACTCTGCGGCACCGCGTTGAATAGCGTGTTGCGGCAGCCGACGTCTGCGGTCAGGGGATGTTCCGACCCCAAACGGTCCCGCAACTCGACCACATGGTGGTCGCACGGCCGTCCACAATTGGTCTTGTTCGTTCCGGGGGAAAGAACCGAGCAAAAAAGGCAGTGCTCCATGTGAAACATCGGCATGTGCTGGTGAATGACCACTTCGAGCCGAGCGGCATTGGCC
>JBJHCD010001014.1:0-2205 GCA_050485845.1 Pirellulaceae bacterium
GGTCTCCGGCTTCTTTACCTCGCCGAACGACCAGCTCCGAATATCCTGGGGCCTGGCAAGACTGATTTTCACCGAGGCATAGTCGTTGATTCGATCGTAGGTGCTGTCGCTGATGGTCATGGGGCCGTGCTCCTTTTCTCTAGCGATTGCCGCGTGTCTTGGGGTGTTTGCCCGCAAAGGGACCTAGGGGGGCGCGGACGACGAAGTGAACCGGGACACCACTTCGCCGCTGAATCCAGCGCCGGGGTCGTCATCAAACGCCGGAAAAGATCAAACGCGTCGCTTTTCCAATTGCATGTTCAACGCCAAACCTCGGATCTCGTTGGTGAGCACGTCGAAGCTGGCTGGCGTACCGGCTTCGAGCGTATTCTCGCCCTTGACCATCGACTCGTAAATTTTCGTGCGTCCTTCCACGTCGTCGCTCTTGACGGTCAGCAACTCCTGCAAAATGTAAGCAGCCCCATAGGCTTCCAAGGCCCAAACCTCCATTTCTCCGAAACGCTGTCCACCGAACCGAGCTTTTCCACCCAGCGGTTGCTGAGTGATCAACGAGTATGGACCCGTGCTGCGGGCGTGGACCTTGTCGTCCACCAAGTGGTGAAGTTTCAGCATGTAGATATAACCGACCGTCGTCTCTTGCTCGAGCGGCTCGCCCGTGCGGCCGTCATGCAGCCGCGCCTTCCCATGTCGGGGCAGACCAGCCTCCCCGAGGCACTCGTTGATCACTTCCTCCGACGCCCCCTCGAAAACCGGGGTAATCGCTTGGAAGCCGAGCGTCGCTCCGGCCCAACCCAAGTGGGTTTCCAGAATCTGGCCGACATTCATGCGGCTGGGAACCCCCAAGGGATTGAGCATGATTTGCAGCGGAGTTCCATCGGCGAGGAACGGCATGTCCTCCACCGGAAGAATCTTCGCCACCACACCCTTGTTTCCATGCCGGCCGGCCATCTTGTCACCCACCGAGATCACTCGCTTGGTGGCAATGTAGACCTTCACCATCTGCAGCACGCCGCTTCGCAGTTCATCCCCGCGTTTCATGCTGTTCAGACGGCGATCCCGGGCATCGATGGCCCCTTCGACCTCCGGCCACTTCGCCTTGTAAATCTTTTCCAAGGAGCTGGACGAACCGTTGCTTCCATGCCGCTCGAGCAGCAGGTCGATGCGGAACTGCTGCGCCTGCTCGGCCATGAACTTCGGGTCCTGATCCGGGGTCAACGGGGTTCCCTCGTGGTCCGTGATCGGCTTCTGCAGCACGCTCTCCAGATCCCGAATCAGCTCGCCGAATTTCTCGGCGATCTTCTGATTCCCCGAGGTCTCCACCTCCTTCAGTTCCTTCTCGAACTTCTTGCGTTCATCATCGGACAAGCTCATCCGTCGCGAAAACCGCTGAGCGTCGATGACGATCCCTTCGATACCCGACGGGACTTCGAGCGAGTCGTTTTTGACATCCTCGCCCGCTCGACCAAAGATCGCGTGCAGCAGCTTTTCTTCCGGAGTCAGTTCGGTCTTCGACTTCGGAGAGACCTTGCCCACCAAAATGTCGCCCGGCTTGACGTACGTGCCGACTCGAACAATGCCGTTCTCATCCAAGTTCCGCAGAGCCTTTTCGCTCACGTTGGGGATATCCCGAGTGAACTCCTCGCGGCCGAGCTTCGTCTCGCGAATCTCCACGTCGAATTCCTCGATGTGCAGCGACGTGTAGACGTCCCCCTTGACGAGTTCTTCGCTGATGATGATGGCATCCTCGAAGTTGAATCCGTCGAAGGACATGAAGCCGACCAATACGTTCCGGCCCAGAGCCAGTTCGCCCTGGAAAGTGGCCGCGCCATCGGCAACGACCTGACCCGCCTTGACCTTGTCACCTTCCTTAACGATCGGGGTCTGGTTCAGGCAGGTACGTTCATTGAGCCCCACGTACTTTTTCAGCTCGTGAACTTCCCCATTCACTTCAACTCGAGTCGCGTCGACATAGGTGACGGTTCCATCGCGGCTCGCGCGGACCACCATGCTCGAGTTCCGCGCGACCTCCGTCTCCAGGCCGGTGGCGACAATCGGGGGCTCGGTGATCAGCAGCGGAACGGCTTGCCGCTGCATGTTCGATCCCATCAAGGCCCGGTTCGCGTCGTCATGCTCCAGAAAGGGAATCAAGCCGGCGCTGACTCCGACCATCTGGCTCGGGGCGACATCGAGGTACTGGACCTGTTC
>JBJHCD010001015.1:0-2205 GCA_050485845.1 Pirellulaceae bacterium
CGGGATTCACGAGCGTTTGACGCCCAAGGAATGGGAATTCGATCTTGTTTTGGCCGCGATGACGGGGTAACTTTCGCGCCAACACGGCATTCAGAGGTACCGACGTAATGCTTCAGCCCATTTCCAGCTATTTTTCCGGCAAAGTGAGTGGTTCGGCCGAGGAGTCCTCCAGGCAAGAGCCGGCTCACGTTTCCCAGGAACGGCTCCGAAATCGGCCTTCCTCCCACTCGGCGCCCGAGCACTCGCGTAACTCGGATGCCGGCCTGCAGCGGCCAAGTCCCCCTCGACCGTCAGCGGACGTGGAAGATCTGAATGCCTACCTGGAAGTCATCGAGCTTTGGCTGAAGTGGGAATCCTGCCAGGAATCCCTCACGGAAATGATGTACCGCCAGCGATCACAGGGGCAGCGGATCGAGGCGTTGTTGGATGAATGTGAACGGATCCGCTTCCAAGCCTCCGAGGCCTCCAAGCGGCTCGTCAAAGCTCGACGCAATCACGACTAGCTTCGGTCCCACCTTACTTTGCACCTTCGACTCGCACATCTTTGACTCGCGAATTTACAGTTCGCAATTCTCGCTCGCGTCCTTCGGCGGGGGGACGGAACGTACCGGGGTAGATCAGGGGCAGCTGACCACTCCGTCCCCCCGCCTATTTTTCTTGCGTTGCCATCCAGATTGCCTTTATCCGCTCCATCCGCTGGCGATTAGCCCCCAAATCGGAGTGACCCAGGCGCGAAGCAGAGCGAAAATGAATCGTTTGGTTGTTGGCGTCGAGTAAGAATTCGACATCATCGACGAAGCGAAATAGCCGGCTCCGAAACTCGACATGCAGATATTCCGGTCGCCGAGTGACCACTCGAGTTCGAGGCATTCCCCGCACGAGTTGCTCGAGTTGTGCCATGGCTTCAGCCGGAGCTCCGGTGAAGCGGAGGGGATCAAGCCTGCCAAGTTGGCCCTCTTCATGGCTGGCTATGCAGTTGGGGGATGATGGGCAGGGCCGCAATTGCCCGGATTCGGTCAATCCAACGGCCGGCTGAGTGGAGGACATGGAGACTCCCCAACGCACCAGTAAGAAAAGGAGAAGCAGCGAGGCCAACACAACGACTGCACGACGCATGGTCCACCTTTTTATCATCGGGTGATCGTCATCGGGTGAAGGTCCTCTCGTGCCCGCTTCGTCCGCCGGCCATCATCTCTCGCCTTGGCAACCCTCAACTCCCTCCACGCCAGCAACCCAATCCAGAAACCCCAATCCAGAAACCCCAATCCAGAAAACCCAGTCTAGAAAACCCAGTCTAGAAAACCCAGTCTAGAAAACAAAGCCGACAAAACCGACCCGCAACTAGGAGGAAGTGCACGGAAGCTTGCCATCCGACGTGGCTGAACTCCCATCAGGGATCCAAGCGGAAGAATCGATTCGCTTGGCTTCCGGACGAAAGCTGCCATTCTACAGGAAATGGGCGACTTCTTCCGCCGTGCGACGGGCGAAGAGGATGCCGGTATGCCGCCCGGGCACCACAATGTGGTCGGCTTCCGGCTGCAAGCATGTGCTCCGCAGCGGAACAACATAATCCCGTTCCGCCGCCACGATTCCCCACTGGCCACAGCGAGGTAGCTCGAGACAGTTCACGTAACTGCTCGCCTCGTCCGTCAACTGATGAAGCGGCGGGCAGAGCCAACCCAGATAAGGGGCCAGCACTCGAGCCACCGGGGAGCCATGATTGGGAGGGCCCAACATGACCACATGCCGCAGTCGCTGCACCCCGGGAAGACGATTGAGACTCTCTGGAACGTCGGCAGCGGATTCCGAAGTCCTTTCGACTTGAGCGGGGGCGATCTGAGCGAGGGCTGTCCGAGCGATAATGCTCCCCATGCTATGGGTGACCAGATGGTACCGAGCCTCATCGGGGCGGGACTCCAGCGACTCGAGCAATTCCGCCAGCCGCCGCGCATGGTGCTCAATGGGGGGGAGGATGCTGGGGTACCCCCAGTTAATAACCGAGAACCCCCTCCGGACAAGGTAATTGGCCAGGGGCCACATGGCCAGCTTATGGGCCGCCAGACCATGCACCAGGACGACCGTGTCGGGTGAAGCTCCTTTCCAGGAGACGCCCCCGTTCGACTTCTCTGATCCCGATCGCTCAACTTGCACCCAGCTCATTCGCTCGCTCCTCACTCTGAAGCTCCCCTCTAAGGCATCTTACGC
>JBJHCD010001016.1:0-2188 GCA_050485845.1 Pirellulaceae bacterium
CCTATTCGTGCCTGAATCCCCGATCTTAGCTCACTCCGTCAAGAAACCCAACGGACTGGTCGCGAGTTCTTTGCGCCGGCGGGGTGGCGGGCTCCGCTTCCGACATCGCGCGCGCCTCCCTCGGCCGACAGCGAACCCCAAAAGGTCCGGAGACATGGGGCCTAGTTCATCTCGGCCGACAGGTGGGGCTGCTACTCGTAAGCGGGCTGCTACTCGTAAGCGGGCTGCTACTCGTAAGCGGGCTGCTACTCGTAAGCCAAGACTTCGAGTTCCACGTCTCCCAGGATCTGAAGCACGGGGGCCAGGGCCGCAAACGGACTGACTCCCTCGAGACTCGAATCCGTCAGCTTCAAGTGGCCGGCGCCTATGCCCCCCCGAGCGAGTGTGGCGTCGAGTGGGATCCAGCGGTCGTTGATCCAGACTTCGTTCCACATGTGGAACCCATACAGATTTCCCACCGCGACCAGCCCCGTGACAACTCGAGCCGGAATTCCGCGGGCTCGACAAAGTGCGGCCAGCAGGACGGCATGCTCGGTGCAGTCTCCCTGTCGAGTGCGAGCCACCTCGGCCGCGCTTCGGAAAGCCTCGGTCAGCACCTTGCGTTCAATCAAGCGATGGACAAACTGCTCGCAGGCCAGGGCCCACTCCCAATCATCACCTGACGCGCCATTCGACTCCGCCGGCAGGACCTCGGCCGCCAAACCGCGAATGATGGGGTCATCGGTCTGGATCAGATTGTTCGCGGCCAGGTCCGTTTCCTGGGGGGGCTTTTCCGGAGGTGGTATCTCCCGAGGGGCGTCGGGGCGAATGGCGCGAACCGTGACCTGGGCCACTCCTGGCTGTTCGATTTCAAGTTGCTGGGCGGGGCCCGAAAAGAAAAACTCCGCTGGATCACGCCCCGATTTGAGCCGCAATCGATAGGTGGCCATGCGCTTGGAGTGTGGTTGGGGGACCGGCGTGGCGACTTGAATTTGAATAGCCTCGTAAAGGTCCACATCGTCATTGGGAGCCAAGGCGACTCGTTTCACCGTCTGATAGGCCGTCATGCTCCCCTGCCGAACCACGTACTTGCGCACGGTTCCTTCTGGGTCCATCCAGAGGGTGGATTCGAGCGTGATTTGCGGAGTTTTCAGTTGAGATTCGATTCGTAGTAGCTGTTCGGGTCCAAATGGTGTCTCAATCCATTCCTGTTCCATTCCCGTCAGAAGTAGGTCGCCGACCACGTTCAGAACGGGCACGAACGTCTTGATTTCCCGAGTTTCACCCGCCGAGAGTGGGCGTCGTCGGAGCGTCTGGTGTTCGGCGAAGAAACCTCTCCAATCGTCGTGCCAATCCAACTCCAAGGATTCCTGCTGCCCCAAAGTACTGACGGTCAACTGGATCGTGCCACCTCGAGCGACCACGTCCGTGGTCATCGCCTCACCGCCGTTGTTCAGCTCACTGCGCATGCGTAGGACTCGTCCCGATTCAGTCTCCAGGGACGAGAGCAGAATCTGCTGCGCGACCTCTTGCTCGTATCGCTGCATGGCGACGTTCTGAAGCATGTCCGTTCGCACCAGGTGTCGAGCCCCCCAGGGCTGCCGGGCCACGCGGATTTGCATGTGTCCAATCTTGCGGCTGGTGCGAAACAGAGGTTCTTTCGAAACAATATTGGATGGTTCCGCCGAAAGTTCCGCTGGATTGTCCGCCGAATTGTCCGCCGAATTGTCCACGAGTGCATCCGCCGGCGAACCCGCCGAGGAATTCGGGGACAAATTCGACTTGTCGGACAGGGTGGGCCGAGTGGGTGAGGAGAGGTCGTCGATACCGTAGTACAAGGTGTACCATCGCTCCTCCAACACTTCTGCCAGTTCTTCCGGGGCCGGTTCATTCCCACCAGCGTCGCTGGGCCGCGAGGACGACTGAGACGACCCGGATGCTGGAGTCCGCGAGGCTGTCTCCGGCTGGCGTGAACGATCGGTCGGATCTTCAGGGTCCGTTTCGTGAGAGACGAAATGGTCATCCGACGAGGGGAGGGGGGGAGGAGCCTGGGAGATGTCTGTTTCCGAGCGACACCCGGAAAGCAGCCCCAAGAGAAAGACGAAAGCCAGCCACTTCATGTTGGCGGCGGCCGAGCGTGGTCGATCCATCTTTCGTGTCCTTTCTCCTCTCCCTGGCTCTGCACTCGATAGGCCGGGAAGTCTACGGG
>JBJHCD010001017.1:0-2182 GCA_050485845.1 Pirellulaceae bacterium
TGGCTACACCGGGCATGTGATGGATTTCCCCGGCACGATCAACCAGGACTTCGAGCACTTCATGCATCATGTGCTCGATATCGCCAAATCGTTGGCCTACCACGGCTTCAAGAAAATCATTCTCCTCAACGGCCATGGCTCGAACATGCCCAACCTCGACCTGGTCGCTCGGCGAGCCAACCTGGAAACGGATGCCGAGTGCGTGCTGACGGGTTGGTGGCAGCTTCTGACCGTGGACAAGGAATTCTTGCCCCGCTGGCGGCAGAGCAAATTCCCGGGAGGCTGTGCTCATGCCTGTGAACTCGAAACCTCCCTCTACCTCTATCTGGATGAAGACGGAGTTCGCAAGGACAAGATCAAGAACGAGGAGATCAGCTTCAATCGGGAAGAGAATCCTTTCTGCTGGGTCGATCTATTCGCGGCCGGGCCGGGAACCGTGATCTCCTGGACCAGCAGCTATAGCGAGACCGGCGTTCTGGGGGAACCGGAACTGGCGACCAAGGAGAAAGGGGAGGAGGTTTACGTCGAGGCCGTCAAGCAATTGGGACGGTTCATTCACTGGTTCAAGGATCGGCCGAAGGATCAGCGGCGGGACCGTCACCGTCGCCCACCCACCATGCCGATTCCTTGGGGACAACGCCCCTTGGCGGGAAGCTGAGGAGAGGATGAGGGCTGAATTGAGCAGCAACGCGAATTACCAGACCTGGGACGCGGATTGGACTCGCCGCTTCCTGTTGGATTTGATCGAACATTCCGGAGCGGTCATTTTCGTCAAGGATCGAAATGGCGCTGGAGCAGGTATCGGCGGACTCGCCTCTCCGAGCGGAACTGGCGGAAATTCGGAAAGCCGCCCAGCGTTCCGCGAGACTGACTAACCAACTGTTGGCATTCGCCCGCAGACAGATGGCCACGCCGGTTCGATTGGAGCTGAATGGAACCATCGAAGCAAAAGTGATCCTGTTGCGCCGTTTCGTGGGAAAGGGATCGGACTGGGACTTCCCACGGTCTATGGCATTGTCAAGCAGAACGGGGGATTCATCCGCGTTTTCAGTCAACCCGGCCAGGGAAGCCGATTCGACGTCTTTCTTCCTCGCTGCCCATCCGACGAGCGTCGGGGATGATCCTGCTTCCTCTCTATTGGCAGGGGTTTTTGGGGGATTGGGGGATACGGCCGGCGACGGAGACTTTTGTCGAGAATGGCGGCCCGCTATAAAGACGGATTGGACTCAGGGGTTGTTTGTTCAGTGCCGACTACCGACAGCAGGCAGGCCTCGAACATTCCGGCTCCTCCGTTTGTGTCCCGTTGCCGAGTGAGCATTGGGAGCAGCAGGTACGAATGCGGGTGAAACCCGTCCCATGGAAGTGAGTGCTAATGTTGATTCGCGTCGGTTGCAATATCGCGTTTGAATTCCCCGAACCGACTGCGGTGATCTTGATGTTGAATCTGCACCCATCTCGAGCCCCCACTCTCCGCCAGTACGAGCAGTTGCGCGTGGATCCACCAGTTCCCATTTTGAGTTTTTTCGACATGTATGGGAACTTTTGTGGCCGAGGGGTCGTGCCGGCCGGGCGAGTGACTTTTCGGAATCATGCGGTGGTGGAGGACTGTGGGCTTCCTGATCCGCAGGTACCCGATGCTCCGCAAATCAATGTCCAGGATCTACCGCAGGAGGTGCTCCCCTATCTCCTGGCCAGCCGATATTGTGAAGTGGACAGTGAGCTGAAGGACTTGGCATGGGGGTTGTTTTCTCAAGTTCCACCCGGTTGGCCGCGTGTGCAAGCAGTCTGTGATTACGCGCATCAGCACATTCGATTCGACTACTTGCAGGCTCGGGCCAACCGCACGGCATTGGATGCGTATCGCGAAAGAGTGGGCGTGTGCCGTGATTTCATGCATCTCGCCATCACGCTCTGCCGATGCCTGAACGTCCCCGCTCGGTACTGCACGGGATACCTCGGCGATATCGGCGTTCCCCCCTCGGCCGATCCGATGGACTTCAGCGCCTGGTTCGAAGCCTTTCTCGGCGGTCAATGGTACGCCTTTGACGCTCGAAACAATCAACCACGAATTGGCCGAGTGCTCATGGCGCGGGGGCGGGACGCGGCGGACGTTGCCATGACCACGACCTTCGGCGCCAACCAGCTCGACTCCTTCCAAGTCTGGGCGGATGAGGTGAATGAC
>JBJHCD010001018.1:0-2178 GCA_050485845.1 Pirellulaceae bacterium
CGCTTGTCGAGCCAGCGCGACCGCCCCCATGGGCGAATTCGGATAGGCCGAACGGCCCCGCCGCGCGAGCGTGAGCCGGAAATGCTGGGCGACATCACGGCGGAGGATCACGTCGGCCCCAGAGGACTCGCCGGTCGTTGCCAGGAGACTCGTTCCTCGAATAATGCCAACGGCAGGTACCACCAGCCGCGCGGTTATCCCCTGCTCCCGCAGTCGGCGATGTCGATCCGTATCGGGGCGAAATTGAGCGGCAGCGGAGAGTTGAGGCCGGATCTCCGAGTTCCAGTAGGGTGCCCCCTGTTCCGTGTCGAATGAAGCCGACATCTCCTCGTAGGCGTCGATCAGACCGGCATACACGGTCCGGCCCGCGAGATCCCAGACCCGCGCGTCGGGGGGAACCTCGACTTCCGCGCCGACCTGTTCAATCACCCCATCGCGAATGACAACAGTTCCCGAATCAATGACGTTTCCGGGACTCGTGACAATCCGCCCCTTGACCATGGCATGGACGCTGGGCGTTTGTTCTCGCAAGCCGTCGGCGGGCCGCGTGGTGGGTCCTTGGGCAAAGCCAAAAGGAGAGCTGAGAAGGAGAAGCGAGAAGCTGATGACGCACATCAGCCGCAAAGTCAGCATGGGGATGCTCCTCAAGCCGAAGCGGAACCAAGTAATACAGAGAATCCAGATCCGAAAACCGACGTGGTTCAACCGGCGCGATCGAACTTGCCGGCCCTGTCGGCCGACCCGATCCGCGCTTCGGCTGCATTCGACGCCTCAGGCTCCGGCTTCCTTCTCGCGCCGTGACGAAAAGTTCGCTGCCCGAGCCAGAGCTACTTTACCACGCAGTCCCCCAAGTTTCACCTGTCTTCCTGTTTTCCCAGGTTATTCCTCATTGCTTTGCGAGATGTCCCGTTGCCAATTCGCCCGCGTGGACGTCGGGGCCATTACGTTAGGGAATCATGTTAGGGAATCGCGATCCCCGCCTTTTGGGCCTTCAGGCGCAGCAGGCGTTCGAAATACGGGAACATGTATTTCCGCTGGTTACGATTCTTTCTCACCCAAAAGAACACGCCATCCACCATGTCGCGAGGAAGCGTGCCGTTGTCGACCATCGTGACGACCGTGTCCACAAACTCGAATTCCTCGGGAAGGCGGGCCTTGAGCCCCTTTTCCAATTGATCGCGTAATGTCGGTCCCTGCGTTTGACTGGCGTCCAGCCAAGCCGAGGACACCAAACCGAGCCCGAAAGCGGTCCCGATGGGAATCGCCTGAAGAAATGCTCGTCGATCCATGAATCACCTAATGAGGGCTGGGGGTTTGTTCTTCCGAAGGGAGCGATGGTTCTGCGTCCTTTGCGGAGTTACTCGAAATCTCCTCACCCCTTCAAGCCCAATTCCCGAGAAATAAGCATAGGGGCCGGGATTCTCCCAAACGTTGACTTCCTGGGGAGGATCTCCGATACTAGGCATCAAAGGCTGGGAGCCCGGTTGCTCGATGACGTCGAGCCGTGGAGGCTCCAGCTTGGCTGCCATCGGGTATCATGGTGGCCGATTCGCGGAAATGTGCAGCCCCATGCAGGGCAGTCCCAATCTGGAGGGAATCCACGTGCTTGTCATCCCCGGTCAATCAGGCAAAGACCTCTGCGATTCGCATCTCGGCATGACTCGCCGCGCCCTGCTCCGCGTGGGGAGTTCGGCCTTCATGGGTTGCTCGCTGGCCCAGATCCTTCAGGCCCAATCCGCAACTGCTCGAGATGAATCCGCATCGTCTCCCCCGACGAATCGGCCCGGCTGGGGGAAGGCCAAGAGCGTCATCTTTGTATACCTGCAGGGAGGTCCCAGCCAGATCGACCTCTGGGACCCGAAGGATAATGTTCCGGACAACGTGCGGAGTGTTTTTCAGCGGATGCCCAGTAAGGTTCCTGGGATGGACTTGACCGAGCTACTGCCGAAGTTTGCCCAGGTAACGGACAAATTGACGCTGATCCGGTCCCTTAGTTACTCGCCGGTGGGCCTGTTCAATCACACGGCCGCCATTTATCAGATGCACACCGGCTACACGGCCGACAAGGTCAGTCCATCCGGCCAGCTGGAGCCCCCGACTCCGAAGGACTTCCCCACTTTCGGCTCGCAAGTCATTCGGCTGAAGCCTCCGGAAGTCCCGATGCTCCCCTTCGTGATG
>JBJHCD010001019.1:0-2177 GCA_050485845.1 Pirellulaceae bacterium
GTCGCAGTTCGTCCCAAACCTGCGGGATCGTTTCCCGGTCGTAACGGTCTTGGATGACGGCACTGACGATCGATCTGCCTCGAATGGATTGCGATTCAACTCGCTTCAGTTGTCCGAGTTGCTGGCAGGCGGTTTCGATGGGATTGGTGACTTCCAACGCTACCTCTTCGGCGCTCGCCCCCGGATAGGGCGTGATGATCAAGGCTTCCTTGATCGTGAATTCCGGGTCTTCCAGGCGGCCGAGTCGCTGGTAGGCGGCAATTCCTCCCACCAGGACAAACAACATCGCCACCAGCACCACCCGATTATTGCGGACAGCCAGTTCCCCGACGTTCATCGAGTCGGCCCTCCGGAAGAGACGCTCAACGCGTCACCCAAGTCCCGGACCCGCATGCCGTCGCGGAGAAAGCGAACCCCCGCCACGGCAATCCGTTCCCCCGGTTCCAATCCCTCCTCCACCTCGACTTGCCCTCCCAATGCGGCACCGACTTGAACGGCTCGCGAGCTAATCCGTCCGTCATCCCCGACAATCCAGACAATTTGCTCACCCTCATCGGCTTGCAGCAGAGCGGAAACGGGAACATGAACACGGTCAACCAGGATGGCGGCCCGGCGATAGTCGGCCGTGACCGTCGCGGTCATTCCCGGCAGAATCCGGATACCTTCCGGAGCCTGCATGGTGACCCGAACTTGGAAAGTCTGAGTGGTCGGGTCGGCCACTTGCGCCATTTCTCGGATCGTGACGGGAAACCGAACACCGGGAGCCCCGCTGATCTGGGCCACGATGCCGACAATATCCGCCGTTTGAATGTCGGCCGCCATCACGGTTTCGGGAACATCGACCAGAATTTCGACCTCGTCCACGTCCTGAAAACGGACGACCGGAGACTTGGCCTGAATGTTCTGACCCTCTTCCACAAAACGCTGCGCGATCACGCCGTCGTAGGGGGCTCGCAAGGTGCTGTCATCCAGCTGCAACCGGGCCTCCACCACTCGACCTTCCAGCGACCTCACCTGTGCTTCCATCGCCAGGATGTCTTCTTCTCTTCCCATTCTTCCCTTGGCGGCTGTCTCGAGCGCTACCTGGTGCTCCTCTTGGGCTACTCGGTACGCTGCTTCCGACGCTTCAAATTCCGCGATCGGCATCGAATTGGTTGCGATCAACCGGGAGGCACGTTCATAGTCCGACCGAGCATTCACCAGCCGGGCCTCCGTCGCTCGGACTTGGGCCGCTCGACGACGCTGTTCCTCCTCCCGTTCTCCCATGCGAAGTGCCGTCAGGTTGGCTCGAGCTTGATCCAACTGGCCCTGAAGTGAAGCCAGTCGTGCCTCGAATTCCTCGGAACGAAGCCGAGCGATCAATTCTCCCTCCACGACGCGATCTCCTTCCTTGACCGGAAGCTCGACCAGCAGTCCCGGAACTTGGAAGGCCAGCTCCACTCGTCGTGAAGCTTCCACGATCCCTGGAAAAGTACGAGTTCGGAGGTCTTCCCAACCGGCCACCACCATCGTCTTGACCGGCCGCTCCAATTCTCGCGGAGCATCGTCAGGCCGGCTGCATCCCGAATTTCCTAGTAGAAGGAGCCCACACAGTGCGAGACGCATCCGTGTGAGCCGCCCTGTGAGCCGACATGTAATCTCGTCGTCGGAAGGAGATGTGATCACGGTCGAATTCCCTTGGCTTTCCCAGAAGCGGGGCCCCAATGCGCAGGGAGGGACCCGGCGAGGAGAATAAATGTGGTGAAGACGGAATAGGAGAGTGCTCCAGTAGGAGTGACAAGGCTTCCTCGAAGGGCCACTTGAGTCCATGTTTGGCGGCGCGTCGGAGGGACGGGCGCCCAACAGGGACATACGAGCACTACCGAAATCAGATCACGCCCATGGTGCAATTCGCTGCCACTGCAAGGAGTGCCGGCGTCGAACTCTCCAACCTTTCCCAGGAACTCTTCCGCCTACGAGCCATTGGGAAACGAATGGATTTCCATGAAACCAATCGGCGTAAATCTGAAAATGAGAAATGGCGGGGCGTCTGTCAATCCGGGAATGGTAGAACTGACCGCCGTGGAAGATGAAGACGAAGAGACCATCCTTGGTCTGATCGGCGAGCACGAAGCGCTGACCGGAAGCACGGTCGCCCGGCACGTGCTCGATACCTGGAGCGAACGGCGCGCTGAGTT
>JBJHCD010001020.1:0-2172 GCA_050485845.1 Pirellulaceae bacterium
AGACAGATTCTGGAACAATTCGGCTGCCTCCCCACACGTCAGGTTCAGCACGTCACTGATCGACTTGCCGTGGTACTGGATGGCCAGCGTTTCCGGATTGTATCGCCGGCCCTGGCAGGTATCGCACTCCACCCACACATCGGGCAGAAAGTGCATTTCGATCCGTTTTTGACCGTTTCCCTCACACGCTTCGCAGCGCCCTCCCGGCACGTTGAAGCTGAAGCGACGACTCGTGTAACCTCGCACTTTCGAATCGGGGAGTTCGGCAAAGAGCCTCCGGATCAAGTCGAATACGCCACTGTAAGTCGCCGGATTGGACGTCGGCGTGTTGCCCAAAGGTTGCTGGTCGACCAGGATCACCTTGTCGATCCGCTGATGACCTCGAATCTCCTGGCAAGCTCCCGGAACGGTCGAGGCGCGATGCAGGTGTCGAGCGAGAAAGGCATGGAGGACATCGTTCATCAAGGAACTTTTCCCACTCCCGCTGGGCCCGGTTATCGCCGTCATCGCGGCCAGGGGAATCGCGGCATCGGTCTGGCGGAGATTATGATGGCGGGCTCCCACGATTTCGATCCAATCAGCCGCTTGGCCATTTTCAGACCGAACGATGGCCGAGGATGGCAGAATCGGGAGCGTTCCGACCAACGCCTGATCGCTGACCGTCAAGCGTCGCTTACTCGGAATCGGGAGCACTTTTCGCCCATTCAAATAAGGGCCGGTGACCGATCGCCGTTTCTTGGGTAGTTGGGCCGGCGTCCCCCTGGCCACAATTTCTCCCCCCATCCGCCCCGAACCAGGTCCGAAGTCCAAGATCTGGTCACTCCCTTCAATCACATCGCGATCATGCTCCACGACCAGCAGCGTGTTTCCCAAGTCCCGTAGCTTATGTAAGGCTGCCAACAATCGCCGGTTGTCGCGCGGATGGAGTCCGATGGTCGGCTCGTCCAGCACATAGAGTACGCCGCACAATCCGCTCCCCAGTTGACTGGCCAATCGGATACGTTGCGACTCACCATTCGACAGCGAGGCCGCGGTCCGAGACAGGGTGAGATATTCGAGGCCGACATCCAGGAGGAATTGCAGGCGACCAATCACCTCCTTCAGCAGTTCGCCGGCGACTTTCTCTTCCCGCTCGTCGAGTTTCCAGTCCCGAATCCGCTCGTATAACTTCGCCAGCGGGAGGCGGCAGAGATCATCCATGCAGTGGCCATGAAACTGGACCGCCGCCGCGTCGTCGCGGAGGCGGCTACCACCGCAGACCGAGCAATCCGCTTCGTCGACAAACTGCTCCAGACTCGTCCGCCATTTTGCCGACAGGCGAGCAGCCTGTTCCAAGGTGGGATAGACTCCCTTGAACTGAAAACGAAACCAGGGGCTCCGACCGGCGACGTCACCGGCTTCTTCCTTTTTCTTTTTCTGTTTCTCCTCCTGTTCCTGTTTCTCTTCCTTCTCCTTCTCCCTCTCCTTCGACTCGGGTCGAGGAACCTCGAACCAGCGGTCTCCCGTCCCATGCAGCAGAATTCGCCGCTGCCTCGCATTGAGTTCCTCGAAGGGAGCGGCAACATCCAGCCCCGTTCCAGCGGCCAGCGCCGTGAGCAAGGCCTGGGATAACTCGTGATCCAGATCGGGCCAGATCAGGAGTGCCCCCTCACGCAATGACAGTTTCTTGTCTTGAATCAGCGCCGCCGGATTGGTCCCGACCTGAGTTCCCAGTCCCTGGCAAGCGTGGCACCATCCCAAGGAACTGTTGAAGGAAAAATGGTGGGGACTGAGCAGTTCAAAGCTTCGGCCACACTGCTGGCAGGCACGGTGTTGGCTATGGGTCACCGTCTCCCAATCCGACTCGAGAACTCCCTCTCGAGGATAGGCGACTCGCAGGACTCCACCCCCCAAGGAGAGCGCGGCCGCGACGCTCTCGGCAATCCGGCCCCGCTCCTTTTCCCGGATCGTCAGGCGATCGATCACAACCTCCAGTTGATGCTTGCGGCGGCGATCGACTTCGGGAATTTGATCCAAGGAATACGTGGTCCCATCCAGACGCACGCGGCCATACCCCTCGGCCCGCAATTCCTGCCAGATCGTCTCATAGCTCTGCACGTTGTCGGCATCGAGCGGAGCGAGCAGGTAGAGGCGTGTTCCGTCTGTAAGGCCGAGCAGCTAGTCGGTGATTTC
>JBJHCD010001021.1:0-2162 GCA_050485845.1 Pirellulaceae bacterium
GCTTCAATCGGTACCCTCCCCGGATCAGTTCGGCCGCCAGGTGGTCCAGCAGTTCCGGATGCGAAGGTTGCGAGCCATTGAAGCCGAAGTCACTCGGCGTATCCACGATTCCCCGGCCGAAATGATGATGCCAGAGCCGATTGACGATGACTCGGGCCAACAGGGGATTCTCGGGCGACGTGAGCCACTCCGCCAATGCCGCGCGGCGAGCATCATCATCGGCATCCTGGTCGAGCGGAAAATCGTGGTCTCCTCCCACGGCCCGCAAGCCTCCCGGCGCCACGGGCTCCCCCTTGGCTCGCACATCCCCCCGGTGCAGTACGTGCATCACGGCTGGCTGACGAGAAACTGCCACATAACCCTTGGGAGCGTCGGGAAAACGGTCGATCTCGCGAGTTACCTTGTCCAACTCGCGGCGAAGTTCAGCGGCCCGAGTTCGCTCGGCGTCCGTCATCACCTGCCGCAACACCTCGGCCGACATCACGGCGGCCATCGGCCCGGCCTGATACGAAGCCCGAATCTCGTCGGGCGTAAGAGCCCGATCATACAGCCGAGCGTCTCTTAGTCCGCCCGCAAAGTAGCTGCGCGCGCCACCAGTATGCCGCTTGCCGAAAAGTACTCGCGCGTCGCCGGCCGGGTAGGTCTGAGTCTTCGAGTCAGGGCCCATCGGTCGATAGGGTCGTCCATACGGCTCGCCATCGCGAAACAAAGCAATTTCACCGTCCGCTCGATAGGTAACGGCTAGATGGATCGTGTCATCCGGGCCTCGCGTTTCCCGAGGACCTCCCACGGACTGAGTTCGGCGAAAGAACTCACTTCCAGACATCCAGTGCCCTTCCTCCTGTTCGCCGAACACCAGGGAATCAAACCGAGTCCCATCCGAGGTTTCCACCGTCATCAGTCCACCGCCGCGCTGTTGGAGGTTCTGTAGCGTGGCCCAGACTTCCAAGGTTTTCTCGGAAATGTCGGCTGTCAGCGGATCGGACTCGAAATAGGCATCGGTTCCATTCAAAACGAGTTGTCCCGCGTCGATTCTCGCTCCGCCATGCAAACGCCCTCCCAGCTCCAAAACCGCGTCGGCTGTCTCCCGGCCTTGGCTTTCCCGAGTGGAGAAACTGTAGTGAGCCCGTGGCACCACGGGAATTCCCGATGGCCCCGTTTCCGAGTCTTCCCGCGTCGAAAGTTCCTTCCACCATCGCTGCCTCGCGGCATCTTCCAACCCCCGTCGCTCCTCGCGCAATCGATCGGCCCGTTGCCGCAGCCCGGCTAGCCGCTGCTCACGTTCTCGCTGCTCTCTCTCGGAAAGAAGTATCCGTTCACCCGGCTCGATTCCGTCCAAAGTGGCCACGAAGCGGTAGTACTCCTCCTGCGAAATCGGATCAAACTTGTGGTCATGGCAGCGGGCACAATGGATGGTGAGACCGAGAAAGGCCTGACCAAGGGTTGCCGCGAGATCCTCAAGCTCCTCGTGCCGAGCGAACGCTCGAGCGGTCTCGGTGTTGGCGACCACGGTGTTGTGAATTCCGGCCACCAGGAACCCCGTGGCCGCCACGGCCTCCGGACGATCCGGTTCGAAAACATCCCCGGCAATTTGCCAACGGACGAATTGATCGTACGGCATGTCGGCGTTGAAGGCGTCGATGACCCAATTGCGATAGGGCCACGCATGGTCGCGAGCCAGATTCCGTTCGAAACCATCACTCTCCCCAAATCGGACCACGTCCAGCCAGTGCCGTCCCCATCGCTCACCATGGCGAGGGGACGCCAGCAGTCGATCGACGACTTCCGCATAACGGATCTCGCTCGGATCCCGCAGAAACTCGGCCACATCCTCCGGAGTTGGCGGAAGCCCAATCAAGTCGAAATAGACTCGGCGGATCAAAGTTCGGGGATCAGTCGGCGGTGAGAGGTCCAACTCGTTTTCGTGCAACCGGCGGCGTATGAAGTGGTCCACGGGGTTCCCTCGGTGGGAGGCACCTGCCGCCGCGTCGCGGGACAATTCCGACTCCATCCATGCGGTCTGGGCCTCTTCGGGTGTCCGAACGTGCCGACGCAATCCAGGTGGCTGAAGAGGTTGAAGTGGCTGAAGCGACCACCAATCGCGTCCGGCTCGAATCTCCGAGCTGACGCGAAACGGGTCAATGGGATCCTCACCCCAGGAG
>JBJHCD010001022.1:0-2157 GCA_050485845.1 Pirellulaceae bacterium
GATCGCCAGGTCGGTCACTCCGAGGTGCTGCTCTCGGCCTTGATCTCGGGGCTGACCAACGTGGTGGCTTTCACCGTCGACGAATTGGGCCACGACTACACCGGCATCACCGGGCTCGAGGGCGAAAAGGTCAACATGCACGACGTGGGCCACAACAAGTCGTTTGCGGGCGTCGAGGCCCACGAGATCCGTCGGCGGTGCCGTCAGCACCACATGACGCTAATCGATCGCATCGTCACGCGGCTCAAGGCCGTGCCCGAGGGCGACGGCACGATGTTCGATCACACCATGATCTTCTACTTCCCCGACAACGGCGAGACCCACCACTCCCACGGTACCGAGTATCCGTTTATCGTGCTGTCCGGAGACGGTTGCCAGCTCGACATCGCTCGCCGTTACATCCGCCTGCCCAACTATGGGCAACCGGGCCACAAAACCCTGGGCAACTGGTACACCACATTGCTCAACGCCTACGGCCACCCCGTCGAGCACTACGGGGACTTGGATCCCGGGTTGAAGGGAATCGATCAGACCGGGCCGATCCCTGAGTTCATCGCTTGAGAACTTATTCCAGCGGCACCAGTGGTTTAGCCGCGTGTTGAGGCACTCAACACGCGGCTACACTCAATCATGTCGATGCCCAAAAAACGGCGACTCGCTCGAACTCTGGGTCAGCCCATGCGCGCAGCCAGCCGAACAGGGCGTCTGGGAAAGAGTCGCGCTTGCGGCAGCACGAAACGTGTTCATGGTTCATTGCGTCCGCTTTCTCGTCTTCCGTGGCGGCGCACTCGTTCTCTTTGCCACAAACTCGCTGTCTTCGCCCTCGTGGAAGAAGATCATGCCGTGGAGTTCGTCTCCCTTCACTAGGGCCCAGCCACGACCATGGGCAGCGTCCATTTCGTCAATGCCCTCCCAAGTCCACTCGACCGCCGGTTCGCCGTCGCGAGTCGTGACGCGGAGATCCATCGTCCCCTGAACGTAACCGAAATGAAACTCGCCCTGGTCCCGGCCGTCGAACTTGAAATAACCCTCGACTTCGTCGTCAATGTAGCCCTGGTCCCAGGCGCTCATCGAAATGATCCGCCAGCGGCCTGAGAAGGGGTTCGATCTCGGTTGCGATTTCGCCACGGCTTCACATCGCCTTTTAAGGACACAGCAGCGTCCCGCGCTCACCTGAGGGGGAATCAGCGCAAAAGAAACCCCTGCCCGTGTGGGCAGGGGTCCTGTCTGATTCTGCCCGATTGGCTGGCAGGTCGTTACCCCGAAGGGTTCCGAAATGGGGTCCGAGCCAGCGCCCCAGGACACCCTGACCTAAGTTATTGCCATTGCAAGGCTTACGGCGACCGTGAGCTGGGGAACTAGGATTTGAACCTAGACTAAAGGAGCCAGAATCCTTCGTGCTACCGTTACACCATTCCCCATTGGATTGGGGCGGGGCTCGACCCGCTTCCTATGAGACGGTATTGTCTTCGCTCAGGTTCGTCAAGTTGGTTTCGCTGCCTGGGGGCTCGGCCGGATGCGGATCGGTTCCACCGTCATCGCCCAAACCTTCGCCGAAGCGTTTCCCATGTCGGCGGCCCGGGTGCTGATCACCGCCGACAGTCCGCAGTGGGCGGAAACCGCCGCCACGGTGATGACGGGTTTCGCCAGCAGCGTGATTGCCTGCGATTGCGAGGCGGCCATCGAACAGCCTTGGCCCAGCGATGCCACGCCCGACGGCCGGCCGGGGGTCAGCGTACTGGCCTTTGCTTTTTCTCGCGATGGCCTGGCCGACGCCCTGCTGCGGCGGATCGGCCAATGCGTAATGACCTGCCCGACCACGGCCTGCTTCGATGGTCTGCCGGTGGGCGCGCCGGGCGCTGACCCCGACCGTCGGGTGGTCGTCGGCGGCAAACTGCGGTACTTCGGCGATGGATTCCAGGCGTCGAAGGTGTTGAATAGCCGCCGCTTCTGGCGCATTCCCGTGATGGACGGCGAGTTCGTCTGCGAGGATCGCCTCGGCACCGTCAAAGGGGTCGCCGGCGGCAACCTGTTGATCGACACGCCGCCGGACTTGAGGCACCAACTGATCCGCGAACGGATCGGCCTGGTCGACGCCGTGCTGTACACGCACGAACATGCCGATCACATTTTCGGGCTCGACGACCTGCGGCTGTT
>JBJHCD010001023.1:0-2149 GCA_050485845.1 Pirellulaceae bacterium
CGCCACGGCGTGACGCGTGACCAGCCCATCAAAGAAATGCCGCAGCCCGGCGAGCACCTGCTTCTTGCTCGCCGTCGCCAACTGCAGGGAATCCAGGTAACTTCCGACATCGGCGGGAGAGATGGCGGTCAGCACCAGGCCACTCGAGTCACACCAGGCCAGGAAATCACGGACGGCCCGGTGGTAGGCTCGCCGAGTATGCACGCTGCGAATCCTCCCAAAGAAGAACTCCTCCCAGGCAAACCGCGCCGAGTTTCCGGCCTCCGTGATGATCCGGGGAATGTCGCGCGCCGTGGATAACTCCTGCCGAGCCACCGGGCGCGGCGCGGGTAGCCGGTCGTCCATCATCAGTTCGGCGTGGCGTCGCGACTTGCCAGCTCGAGAAATCCTCGGCGATGCGAGGCATCCCAGACCTGGACGGCATAGTGCGGGTCGAACGCTCCGCATTGCCACTGGCAACCGGCAGGTTCCAGAGCGACAGCAGGTACTGAGCCGCCACGATCGCTCCCGGTTCATCGGCCTCCTCGGCCGCCCAGATATCCAGCTGGTTCGGATTCCAGGGATTGACTCCCGTCGCGTCCCGCAGGCCCGGAAACGCCATCGCCATCATCACAAAGTCCGTGTCTCGTGTTTGCTCCATTCTTGATTACCTCCATGCGTCAATTGTTTCGATAAGCTGCTCGATGGCGGTCTCGATCTTCTTCGCGATGCGTGTGCGCCAGTGTTCTTTCTCCGTGATGGTTAGTTGTCCCATGGTGTATCTCCTTGATGTTGTTCATTGCTATGCACGGGCATCGCTGCCCGCGTGTCGCTTGGGCCCTCCACGCCGAGTCAAGGGGGAGCCTCGCGAACCAGGTTGTCCGACGCCCGTCGGCAACCCGCGAGCAGCAGCCGCAGGCGGCCCTTTACCGGTGTGGTACCATCCGCTCACGCGGGCAGGAATGTGTCTTTCATGGAAACGACGGCGGGCACCCGGGGTGGGGACGAAGCTGCGCCGGGGTCTTCGGGCTCTTGGCCATTGCCGAATGGATTTCGCATCGTTTGGAGGGAAGAGACTGAACAATGCTTCTGCCTGCCGAATCAGTATTCTGCGTTCGTGGTTGAGCGCCAGGGCTTCAACCGTGCCTTGACCGACCGGGGTGAGCCCCTGGATGCAATAGCCGTCCCAGCGGAAGTGGTCTTCCCAACGTTGACTGCGTGGATTGAACAGCGGCACTTTTTCGTCAGATCTCGGGACAGCGACTTCGACACGATTTGCTTTGCGCAAGTTGCAACTTGGGCGGGCCCAGGCTAGGTTTTCAAGCTCGGACGACCCGCCGAGGGAGCGAGGGACGACGTGCTCGACGTGGAAGGTTGCTCCCTGCAAAGTCTGATGCATCTTGCAGTACTCACAGCGACCAACCGCTCGCTGTTCGACTTGCCGTCCAAACTCAGTCCAGGAGGTCATTCAGGCTTGCGTCCCAGCAAGTGAAGTGCTTTAGCCCGAACGAGAGACAGTCTTTCGCTGAGCTCAACCAAGGCCTCTAAGTCTGCCTGCTCAGATTCCGTCAGCTGGCCCTCATTGTTACGGTCCATCAGTTCTTGAAGACGCTGATCCGTCTTGGGTGGGAGCCGTAGGTTGCCCACGGTTTCGACCCATTCCATCGGCGCATCAATCGTATGGCTCACAAGTTGCTTCCTCTAAATTGCATTCAACCCTCGAATCACGACTCACCCTTCACTCCCTCTCGCATCTTACCACGAGGCGTCGGCTGTGGAAAAGCGTGGTGAAAGCAACGACACTTGGCGGCTGGCGCAGAGCCGTTCGCGACCAACATGGTTCGGGCACACGCGGCGGATTCCTACATCAAGCCGAGCTGCTGCAAGTCACGGGCGAGAGATATCGACTCGGGGACCAGAAGAAGCCTCAAACGGGAACAAAGCAAGGAATTGGTCTCCCAAATGACTCAGGGTACGCCCACCGGAGGCACAAATCGGACCACCGCAAGGCGTGACTACCAACCCTAACCATGCTAGAATACGCGTATGGCTATTGATCCCGCAGACATCACGCTTTCCCCTCAGCAGCGGCAGGCTCTCGCCCGACTGGCGGAGCAGACGGGGAAATCCCACGCCGAGCTGATAGATGAATTGTTAGCGAAGGCCGCGT